>JAFAKZ010000476.1 GCA_019234745.1 Burkholderiales bacterium | reverse complement strand
GCAGGGTGAGGAGCTGCCCTACCAGCAGGCCACCTCGAGTGGCGCGACGTCGATCTCCTTCAAGAAGGCGGTCCTCAAGCTCGAAGTCACGCCGCAGATCACACCCGAGGGCAGCGTCATCCTGTCCGTCGATGTGAATAAGGACAGCCGCGGCACGCTTACGCCGCAGGGTTACGCGATCAACAATACGCACGCTCAAACCGAAGTGCTCGTCGAGAACGGCGGCACGGTCGTGATCGGCGGCATCTACACGCAAAACGATGCCGACACGACCGACAAGGTGCCGCTGCTGGGTGACATCCCCATCCTCGGCTACCTCTTCAAGAGCAATTCGCGCACGGTGAGCAAGACCGAACTGCTGATCTTCCTGACGCCCAAGGTCGTCAGCGAGCGCGGCAGCGTGCACTGAGCGAGTAGAACGACGCCAATTGCAACGGCATTCGCCGCGATATCGGGAGTTTCAGGATATGAGCAAGTTTGATTTCTGGACCGGCTGGGTAGGCCGCGCACTGATGGGTGCGGTCCTGGCCGTGCTGTTGGCCGCCTGCGGCGGCGGCAGCGGAGGTGGCTCGTCCTTGTACAGCGGCGGAAGCTCTGGTGGGACGGGCGGGACCACCAAGACGGGCACGGCGACCCTCGCAGTTTCGATTTCGACGACGGCGATCACGGCTGCTGCGCCAGGAACCGTCAAAGCCGTCTTGACCAGTAGTACGGGCTCGCCGATGGCGGGCGTGCTGGTTACCTTCACGACTTCCAAGGGTCTCGGCGTCTTCAGTGCCGGCACGGCGTTGACCGACAGTACCGGCACCGCCACTGTGACGGTGGCGCCGGCGTCGTCCGCATCGAATGGCGCCGACTATGCAATCGCCACAGCGAGCGTTGGCAGCGGCAGCACCGCGACGAGCGTCACCGGGCAGGTTGGCTTTACCACCACGGCAACGGCTCTGCCTGCATCATCGTTCACGCTGAGCCTGTCCACTCAGACCATCACTGCCGCCTCGCCGGCAACGCTCTCCGCCACCTTGACGAGTGCCTCGGGCAGCCCCGTCAGTGGACAGGTCGTGACCTTCGCGACCACGGCCGGGCTTGGCACTTTCAGTGCCAGCTCAGCGTTGACGAACAGCGCCGGCGTGGCCACAACCACGATGTATCCGACGAACAGCACGAGCGCTGGCGCCGATACCGTCACGGCGTCGGTCACGGCGAGCGGGACCGTGTTGACGGCCTCGGCTGGCTACCAGGTCAACGCGACCCAGGTCACCATTTCATCCTTCACCTCGGATCTGGCGTCCGGCGCGTCGCTCGCAGCTTACGGGCAGAGCAATCTGGCGCTTGCGTTGGCAGGCACGGTCACGACGACGCCCGTCAAGATCTCCATCACGTCGCAATGTGCCTCCTTGAGCACGCCCAAGGCGACGATCACGCCAAGCTCGCTGAGCACCACCACGGGGCAAGCGACGTTCACGTATGTGGACCAAGGTTGCGGCGCCTTGCAGGCCACCGACATCGTGACGGTCACGGCTGGCTCCGTGACCCAGCAGCTGACGATTCCGCTGACTTCGCCTGCCGTTGCCACCATGACCTTTGTCTCGGCAACTCCCTCGACCTTGTTCCTGAGCACCTCGGGCGTTTCGCCGCAGTCGTCGGTCGTGACGTTCCAATTGAGCGACCAGAATGGCACTGGCGTGCCTGGAAAGTCCGTGACGCTGCAGCCGACGACCACGATCGGTGGCTTGACCATGGACGCAGGGTCCGGGCCGGAGACCAAGGTGACCAATTCGCTAGGCCAAGTGTCGGTGCAGATCAACTCAGGGACGGTTCCTACGCCTGTCCGCGTGGTCGCGACATACACGCCTACGTCGGGGGCTGCCATTAGCTCGTCGTCAAGCAATCTTTCGATTGCTGTCGGACTGCCAACACAATCGCGTTTCTCGCTTGCGCAGGGAAGTGCCAATATCGAGGCCTATAGCCGCGACGGGACATCTAACTCCTATACGGTCTACGTGGCCGACCGCCTCGGCAATCCGGTCCCGAGCTCCACGATCTTCAACTTCGTGAACACGATGGGTCAGGTGCTGACGCAGGTGCCAACGGGTTCGTCGACGTCAATTTCGCAAGTGACGGCCAACTCGGCTTCGGGGGGCTCGCGCCCTTACCACTGGGATGGCCGTGTCACGACAATGGCCTATGCCATCGGCGAGATGAGCTTCACCGACGTCAACGGCAACAACACCTATGACTCGGGCGAGGACTATCAGGATTTGGGCGACCCTTATCTGGACCCCAAGTTCCGTGGCTATTACGACTCCAGCCTGCAGACCTTCCCGTTCGGCGGGTCCGCCAGCTGCCATGTGCCGACGTCGATCAACTACTACTTGTACGACGAATTGCTAGGCGCGGCCCCTACCTCTGGCTCCGCGTATGTCAGCCCGCTCGTGCCCGCTGAACCGAATACCTGCCGCGGCAGCTGGGGCAAGGCATTTGTCCGGGCGGCGGCTCAGACGGTCTGGTCGACCTCTGAAAATGAGGTGACGTGGGGTGCTTCGCTGCCGGACCCGAGCCTGGTCGGCACAGCGTATGCGCCGTCCGGCACCAGCTGCCCGGCGACGCGAACGCTGATCTCGACCTATCAGCCAACAACGGCTGGAGCGCCCAACTACGTCACCGTGCGCGACGTCGATGGAACGCAGCTCTACAACGTCGTCGGATCCACCATCAGCTTCCTGGTTTCGGACGCCAATCAATACGCCTACAACCCTATGGCGGCCGGTACGACGGTTACCGTGTCATCGTCACCGAGCGCGGCGCTGGCGACTAGCATTGTTGGCGGAGGAACGCTGCCCAGCACGCTTACGCCGACGCGGGTGACGGCGACGTTCGCCTTCAATTCCGGTTATTCGAGTGGCGCTCTGGTCTTTACGTTTACTTCCCCGTCGGGACTCCAGACGACGGCGACGGTTGGGCTCACCACCGCGCCCACGCTGCCCAGCGGCGCAACAAACTGCCCATGAAGATCGCGCTCGTCGGCATGCCCGGCGGTGGCAAGTCCACCGTCGGGCGTCTGCTGGCGCGCCAACTGGGCGTTGCCTTTGTCGACACGGACGAGGCTATTGAAGAGCGGATTGGCGAGCCGATCCGCTCTTTCTTTGAGCATTACGGCGAAGATGCGTTTCGCGAGATCGAGTCACAGGTGCTCGGGCACCTGCTGACCACGCACGATGGCATCCTTGCGACGGGCGGCGGCGTTGTCCTGCGCGAAATGAACCGAGAGCTGCTCCACGCCCATTCGACGGTCCTCTACCTGCGCGCCTCGCCCGAGGACCTCTACCGCCGCCTGCGCAACGACACACAACGCCCGCTGCTCCAGGTCGACGACCCGCTGCGCAAGCTGCGCGAGCTCTATGCCCAGCGCGATCCGCTGTACCGCCGTTGCGCGCACTACGTGCTGGAGATGAGCCGCCCATCCGTCCACGGCCTCGTCAACATGGCGCTGATGCAACTCGAGCTGGCGGGCATCGTCGACCCGGGGCAGGTGGCCGCAACGGTGGGCGCCGAGCCGCAGCGCTGAGCCGCCTA
>JAFAKZ010000293.1 GCA_019234745.1 Burkholderiales bacterium | reverse complement strand
AGCACGCTGTATAATCCTGTAACAGGTCGCGCGGCCGGCGAGGCGAAACGTTTGCCTAGGCGCTCATAGCCTACATTGTAATCGTCCTTTCACACGTCGCCGAATTCCCCTGCATTTTTGGACACCTGTCCCAGATACGCAGATACTAATATATTGCAGCCGCGACCGGCACCGCCACCACTCAGATCCATGACGACGCCCCCCATCGCCACCCCCGACCGCCTTGCCGCCTTACCTGCCACGTGGCGCAACGAACTGACAACTCAGCTCGCCGCCGGCGAAACCGTGCTTGCCTGGCTCACGCCCGACCTCGACGCCCAGCTGCGCTTTCGCGAAGGGCTGCTGGCCGTTACCGACCGCCGCGTGCTGAGCCGCGCCGCGGGTGACAGCAACTGGCAGTCCTGGCCCATTACGGCCGGGCTGAAGATCGTGCATCACGACCACGCCGGCGTGGGTACGCTGGAGCTGCAGGATGACATAACGCGCTTGGCCGTCTGGCGGTATACATTGGCGCACAATATTCTTGCGCTGCACCTGATTGGCCTCTTTGACGCGCAGCGCGACGCGGTGGCGGAAGGCCGTGCGCGCATCGACCCGCCCGGCCGCCACTGCCCGCAGTGCGGCGCCAGCCTGGCGCCCGACCAGGAAGACTGCCCGGCTTGCACGGCCGACGTGATGGCGCCGCCCTCCACCTGGACGCTCTTGCGCCTATGGCGCTTTGCCAAGCCCTATAGCGGGCAGCTGCTGGCCGGCTTCCTGCTGATGCTGGGCTCCACGGCCGCGACGCTGGTGCCGCCCTACCTGACCAAGCCCCTGATGGACAATGTGCTGATCCCCATCCAGGGCGGCGCGCACGTCGACCCCTGGGTGGTGGCCGGCTACCTGCTGGGCCTGCTGGGTGCGGCAGGCCTTTCGTGGGGCATGGGCTGGGCCAAGACCTATATCCTCGCCATCGTCAGCGAGCGCATCGGCGCCGACCTGCGCACCACCACCTACGAGCACCTGCTGCAACTGTCGCTGGAATACTTCGGCGGCAAGCGCACGGGCGACCTGATGTCGCGCATCGGCTCGGAGAGCGACCGCATCTGCGTGTTCCTGTCCTTGCACCTGCTGGACTTCGCCACCGATGTGCTGATGATCATCATGACGTCCGCCATCCTCTTGAGCATCAACCACTGGCTGGCGCTCGTCACGCTCCTGCCCCTGCCCTTCATCGCCTGGATGATCCATATCGTCCGCGACAAGCTGCGCACGGGCTTCGAGAAGATCGACCGCGTCTGGTCCGAAGTCACCAATGTGCTGGCCGACACCATCCCCGGCATCCGTGTGGTGAAGGCCTTTGCCCAGGAACAGCGCGAGGCGGCCCGCTTCCGCCTGGCCAACAAGCACAACCTGGCCGTGAACGACCGCCTCAACAAGGTTTGGTCGCTGTTCTCGCCCACAGTATCGCTACTCACGGAGATCGGCCTCTTGGTCGTGTGGGCCTTCGGTGTGTGGCAGGTCAGCAAGGGGCAGATTACCGTCGGTACGCTGACGGCCTTCATCGCCTATATCGGCCGCTTCTATACGCGGCTCGATTCGATGAGCCGCATCGTGTCTGTCACGCAGAAGTCGGCCGCCGCCGCCAAGCGCATCTTCGACATCCTCGATCACGTATCCAACGTGCCGGAACCGGCCAACCCCGTGCAGATCGAGCGCGTGAGCGGCGCCATCGCCATCAAGGATATCGGCTTCCGCTACGGCAACCGCGCCGTGATCCGCGGCGTGAACATCGACATCCAGCCGGGCGAGATGATCGGCCTGGTGGGCCATAGCGGCTCGGGCAAGAGCACGCTGGTGAACCTGATCTGTCGCTTCTACGACGTGAGCGAGGGCGGCATCCAGCTCGATGGCGTGGACATCCGCTCGCTGTCCGTGTCCAGCTACCGTCGCCATATCGGCCTGGTGCTACAGGAGCCCTTCCTGTTCTTCGGCACCATTGCGGAGAACATCGCCTACGGCAAGCCGGACGCCACGCGCGATGAGATCGTCGCTGCCGCCCGCGCGGCCCACGCGCACGAGTTCATCCTGCGCCTACCGCAGGGCTATGACTCGCTGGTGGGCGAGCGCGGCCAGGGCCTGTCGGGCGGCGAGCGCCAGCGCATCTCCATCGCCCGCGCGCTGTTGATCGACCCGCGCATCCTGATCCTGGACGAGGCGACCTCGTCGGTGGACACGGAAACGGAAAAGGAAATCCAGAAGGCGCTCGACAACCTGGTGAAGGGACGCACCACCATCGCTATCGCGCACCGCCTGTCCACGCTGCGCCAGGCCGACCGCCTGGTGGTAATGGACCGCGGCCAGGTGGTGGAAGTGGGCCCGCACGACGAGTTGATGGCGCGCGAAGGCCATTACTACCGGCTGTACCAGGCGCAGGCGCGCAATGTCGACAAGGACCTGGACGACGCGGACGAAGATGAACTGACGGGCGAGCAGGCGGAGTAAGCGCATGACACAGATCGATTTCCAACTCGCCCGCAGCCCCTTCGGCCATCTGGTGCTGACGACGGCCGACGGCACAGCACACGAGCACGTGGTACCCGTGCGGGCCTTCCCCATCGCAGCCCCGCAGGAGGGCGTTTCCATCGTCGGCGAGATGGGCCAGGAACTGGCCTGGATCGAACGCTTGACCGACCTGCCGGAGGCCATGCGCCAACTGGTGGAGGACGAACTGGCCACGCGCGAGTTCATGCCCGAAATCAAGCGCCTGCACGGCGTGTCGACATTTGCCACGCCGAGCACCTGGCAGGTGGAGACGGATCGCGGCGAGACGAGCTTCGTGCTGCGCGGCGAGGAGGATATCCGTCGCGTGCATGGCGGCTCGCTGCTGATCCAGGACAGCCACGGCATTCAGTTCTTGATCCGGCGCCTCGATACGCTGGACCGGCATAGTCGACGTCTGCTCGATCGTTTCCTGTAATCGGAACTAGCGCCGGTGGACCGGGTAGGCCCGCTGAATCAGCTCGAGCATGCGTCATTCCCGCGAAGGCGGGAATCCAGTGCGGCGCCTGGCGCGCCGCCTGCCTTATGAGCGGCCTATGGCCGCTACCGGGCTCCCGCCTTCGCGGGAGCGACGGGATGAAGGCACAACCGTTTTCGGTAATCGGCACATGCCAATGAAAAAGCCGCCCAAGGGCGGCTTTTTTACACTCTTTCAGCCAAACATGTCCGAAAAATACCGACGAGCGGTAGGGTATTTCCCGCACGTAAGGCAATTTCCTACAGGGTGGCGCATTGCTGCAGCACAGCAATAGATTTCGGCGTATCTCATGAAAATTTCACACAATGAAACTTTCATGAAATTAATAGAAATTATGGACAAAAAAATCCCGCCGGCTTGCGCCAATGGCGGGAAGAGGAGGAGGAACTGGTTCGCGCCACAGTATCTAGCGCGATTGAATTCATGCTAGCTTCAAATTCAAATTCCTGCAAGGCAAATATATTTCACCTCGACGTAGTCTTCGATACCGTGGCGCGAGCCTTCGCGACCGAGACCCGACTGCTTCACGCCACCAAACGGCGCAACTTCTGTCGAGATCAAACCGGAATTCACGCCGACCATTCCGTACTCCAGCGCCTCGGCAACGCGGAAGGCGCGGCCCAGATCCTTGCTGTAAAAATAGGCGGCAAGGCCGAATTCCGTGTCGTTGGCGCGCTCGATGACTTCCGCTTCATCAGTAAATTTGAATAGTGGCGCCAGGGGGCCGAAGGTCTCTTCGCGCGCCACCTTCATCTCACGTGTGACACCCGTGATGATGGTCGGTTCGAAGAAGCTCTGGCCCATGGCGTGGCGCTTGCCGCCTGCCACTACGCGGCCACCCTTGGCCACGGCGTCGGCGATATGCTCTTCCACCTTGGCCACGGCCTTATCGTCGATCAGCGGGCCCTGTGTTACACCCGCTTCCAGGCCGTTGCCGACCTTGAGCTTGGATACGGCGGTGGCCAGCTTGTCGGCGAAGGCGTCGTACACACCGGCCTGCACATACAGGCGATTCGCGCACACACAGGTCTGGCCCGCGTTGCGGTACTTGGAGGCGATGGCGCCTTCCACGGCGGCGTCCAGGTCGGCGTCGTCGAACACGATAAAGGGTGCATTGCCGCCCAGCTCCAGCGACACCTTCTTGATGGTGGGCGCACAGCCCGCCATCAGCTCGCGGCCGATCTCCGTGGAACCCGTGAAGGACAGCTTGCGCACGATGGGGTTGGCCGTCATTTCGCCGCCGATTTCCTTGGCGGAACCGGTGAGCACGCTGAAGATGCCGGCTGGCACGCCGGCGCGGTGCGCCAGTTCGGCCAGGGCGAGCGCCGAGAGCGGCGTCTGCGAGGCGGGCTTGATCACCATGGGGCAGCCGGCGGCTAGCGCCGGGCCGGCCTTGCGCGTGATCATGGCAGACGGGAAGTTCCATGGCGTCACAGCTGCCGTCACACCGATGGGCTGCTTGATGGCCAAGAGGCGGCGGTCACCCCAAGGCGAAGGAATCGTTTCGCCGTAGACGCGCTTGCCTTCCTCGGCGAACCACTCGAAGAACGCAGCCGCGTAGGCGATTTCGCCCTTCGCTTCCGTCAGCGGCTTGCCCTGTTCCGTGGTCAGGATGACGGCCAGGTCGTCCTGGTTCGCCATCATCAGCTCGAAGAACTTGCGCAGCACGGTGCTACGGTCCTTGGCCGACTTGGCACGCCAGGCCGGCCAGGCCTTTTCGGCCGCCTCGATAGCGCGGCGCGTTTCTGCCGTGCCCATCTTGGGCACGCGCGCGATGATCTCACCCGTGGCCGGGTTGTTCACTTCGATGGTCGCGCCGGAATCGGCATCGCACCATTCGCCGTTGATATAGCACTGCTGCTTGAAGAGGCTGGGGTCTTTTAGGTTCAGCATGTGGTCCTCCGCTTGGGTTCGGGAGATGAATGTCTTGTATGGACCGCCGCCCCAGCGTTTCCTCCTGAATCAGGGAGGAAGCTTGGGGCGGGGATCAATTCAAATACCGCTTAGGCCTTGATGGCCGCTTCGATAATATCCAGCGCCTCGGCAAACGTGTCGTCGCCGATCGTGATCGGGGCCAGGAAGCGGATCACGTTGAAGTACACGCCGCAGGTCAAGAGGATCAGGCCGCGCTTGAGTGCCTCGGCTTGCACCTTCTTGGTGAAGTCGGCATCCGGCTCGTTCGTGCCCGCCTTGTTGAACTCCACGGCCACCATAAAGCCCAGGCCGCGTACATCGGCGATCTGCGGCACGCTGCCCTTCAGGCTGTTGATGCGTTCCTTCAGCGCGGCGCCCAGCTGGTTGGCGCGCTCGTTGAGCTTTTCCGTTTCGATCACTTCGATCACGGCATTGGCCGCCGCCACGGCCAGCGGGTTGCCAGCGTAGGTGCCGCCCATGCCGCCGGGGGCCGGTGCGTCCATGATGTCGGCGCGGCCGGTCAGGGCCGAGATGGGGAAGCCACCGGCCATGCTCTTGGCCATGGTCATCATGTCCGGCTTCACGTCGTGGTGGTTCATGGCGAACATCTTGCCAGTGCGGGCGAAGCCCGTCTGGATTTCGTCGGCGATGAACAGGATGCCGTGCTCGTCGCACACCTTGCGGAGTTCGCGCATAAAGGCGGGCGGCGCCACATAGAAGCCGCCTTCGCCCTGTACGGGCTCGATGATAATGGCGGCGACGCGCTTGGGGTCGATGTCGGACTTGAACAGGTGGTGCAGGAACTTGATCGAGTCTTCCACCGTCACGCCGTGCAGCTCGACCGGGAACGGTGCGTGAAACACTTCAGCCGGCATCGGGCCAAAGTTCGCCTTGTAGGGGTGGACCTTGCCCGTGAGCGCCATGCCCATCATGGTGCGGCCGTGGAAGGCGCCGGAAAAGGCGATGATGCCGCTACGGCCGGTGGCAGCGCGGGCAACCTTCACGGCGTTCTCGACGGCTTCCGCACCCGTGGAGAAGAAGGCCGTCTTCTTCGCGCCGTCGATCGGCACGATCTTGTTCAGCGTCTCGGCCAGCGTCACATAGCCCTCGTAGGGCACGACCTGGTAGCAGGTGTGGGTGAAGGCATCGAGCTGGGCCTTGACTGCCGCCATCAGCTTGGGATGACGGTGACCCGTATTGAGCACGGCGATGCCGGCGGCGAAGTCGATGAAGCGGCGGCCTTCCTTGTCCCAGATTTCCGCGTTTTCTGCGCGCTCGATAAAAAAGTCGCCCATCACGCCTACGCCACGAGGCGTAGCGGCGAGACGGCGTGCGTGCAGATCGGCGTTCTTGGACATGATATTCATCCTTATGTATTCGTTGGGGAATACGCGAATTTAATCACATGTGGTGAAAAAATTCATCAGGCGGTGAATAAATTCACCGGGGTCGAAACGCGAGGTCAGAACGAGAACTCCGAGCGCCACTTGATCGAGCAACCCACGCTGGGCGTCTGCTCCTCCGGCCCCTTGCCCGTCAGCGCGATCATCTTCATGGCGTCGACCAGCTCGCGCCGCATCGCCGCCGTGGCAGGATTGCGCCCCGCTGCGTCGAAACGACCGCGGTACTGCAGTTGCAGATCGCCGTTGTAGCCGAAGAAGTCCGGCGTGCACACGGCGCCGTAGCTGCGCGCCACGTCCTGGCTCTCGTCGTACAGGTAGGGGAAGCTGAAACGGTAGGCCTTGGCATAGGCCTTCATATGCTCGAAGTCGTCTTCCGGGTAGTGCGAGGCGTCGTTCGAGCTGATCGCCACGCTCTTGATGCCGAAGGCCTCCATCTCGCGGCAGGCGTCGACCAGGCGCTCGCGTATCGCCTTTACATAGGGACAGTGGTTGCAGATGAACATCACCAAGAGGCCACTCTGGCCACGCACGTCGGCCAGTGTATGGCGATTGCCGTCCACGCCGGGCAGGTCGAAGTCGGGGGCGGGGATACCGAAGGTGATATTGGGTGTCGTCAGGCTAACCATTGGCGTATGTAAGGCTTGAACGTGAGCGGACTTAGATTATAAGCAAGACATCGTGCTGGCATAATGTCCGGCCATCTTGTTTGATGAAGACTTATGCCGCGCCTATACGTTCCCATCGCCCTATCCGTCGGCTCGCAGTTCGACCTGCCCGAGGCCGCCGCCCGTCATGTGCAGGTGCTGCGCCTACAGCCGGGCGAGCCACTCACCCTGTTCAACGGCCAAGGCGGCGAATACGGTGCGCGCGTGGTGGAAATGGGCAAGCGCCATGTCACGGTCGAGGTCGAGGCGTTTGACGCCTCCGACCGCGAGTCTCCCCTGCAGCTCACCCTGGTACAGGCACTGTCCGCCGCCGAACGCATGGACTACACGGTGCAGAAGGCGACAGAGCTGGGCGTGCAGCGCATCCAGATCGTGCAGTCCGCCTTCTGCGGCTACAAGCTGGCGGCGGACCGCGTGGAAAAGCGCATGGCGCACTGGCAGGGCGTGGCGCAGTCGGCGGCCGAGCAGTGCGGGCGCACGCGCATTATGGACATCCTGCCGCCCGTGAAATTCGAGCAGTGGCTACCGCAGGCGCCAGTGGCGGACTTGAAGCTGCTGCTGTCGCCCATCGGCGCCGTGCGCCTGGACGCCTTGCCGGCCCAGGTGTCGTCCGCCCTGGTGCTGGTCGGGCCGGAAGGTGGGTTTTCCGATATCGAAGAGGAAGCAGCCGTCGCTGCAGGCTTCACGCCGCTGATCCTGGGGCCGCGCCTGTTCCGCACGGAAACGGTGGCGCCCGTCATCGCCTCGCTTCTGCAGGCCCGCTACGGGGATTTCCTGAGTTGAACGCAGTAGGGCGTAACAGCGAAGTCGTTACGCCGTATGGGATATATCACGACCGTGCGACAGCGCAGATGATCCATGCGGCGTAACGACTTCGCTGTTACGCCCTACAAGATCGGCCTGTATCCAGCGGTGTCAGAACACTAGGAAAGACAGCGTCGCCAGCAGCGCACCGATGATCGCACCAGCCAGCACATCGCTGGGATAGTGCAAGCCCAGCACGGGCCGCGAGGCGGCGACGAGCAGCGTGAAGGGAATCAGCAAGCCGGCCAGGAAGGGATAGTAGGCCAGCGCGATAGTGGTAAAGCTCACCGCGTGCAAGGTATGGCCGGACGGGAAGCTGTATTCGTCCAGCACGTCGGCCGCGCGATGGATGGCGTCCGAGCGCATGAAGGGGCGCGGGCGCGAGGTGGCGCGCTTGAGCAGTTTGTAGACCAGCAAGCCGACGACGCCCACCACGACCATCTGTGCGGCCGGACGGTAGGCAGCATGCCCGCCCGTTGCCAGCAACGCCGCCAAGAACACATACCAGAAGCGGCCATTGCCCAGGCGGCTGATCTGCGTGAAGAAGCCACACCAGAAGTGGTTGCGGCTGGCGCGGTTGAAGCGCGCGGTCCAGCGTTGGTCCAGGGCGATCAGGTCGGCACGGGTCAGTCGCATGGTGACTCTCCTTGCATCAGTTTGCCTCAGTCAGCCGCCGGTGCTCGCGCCAGCGCGGCGCGCGCAACCTCTTCGAAACGGTGGACGATGGAATCCCAGCCGTGCTGCTCGGCCGTGAGGCGCGCGGCCCCGCCAAGTCGCTTCATTTGTTCCGGGTTGCCCGCCGCATAGGAGGCCTGCTGCACGAAATCGGCTTCGTCGTTGAACGTCGCCTTCAGGCCGTTCTCCTGGTGCCGCACGTGGGCCTTGGCCGCCGCGTAGTCGTACACGACCACACCCAGGCCGCTGGCCATGGCTTCCATGGTCACGTTGCCGTAGGTTTCCGTGACGCTGGGGAAGAGGAAGACATCGGCCGAGGCGTAGTGCGCGGCCAGCTCCTCGCCGCGGCGCATGCCGGCGAACACCTGGTCGCGGCCCGCCGCTTCCAGCTCGGCCCGCTCCGGGCCGTCGCCCACCCAGACCAGCTTGGTATCGGGGCGCAGCGCCTGCATGCGGCGGAAGGTGGAGAGCACTAGCGGCAGGTTCTTCTCTGCCGCCATGCGGCCCACATAGGCCACGACCTGGGTGCTGTCCGTCACGCCCCAGCTGGCGCGCAGTTCGCGCGAACGCTTGCTGGGCGAGAACAGCTCCGTGTCCACGCCACGCGCCACCACTTCCAGCTTGTCGAAGCCCTGGCCGGCCAGGCGGCTGCGAATGTCCTCGCTCGGCACCAGCGTCGCCAGGTTCTGGTTGTGGAACTTGCGCAGGTAGCCGCGCACCGGGCGCTCCAGCCAACCCATGCCATAGTGGGCGCTGTAGCTGTGGAAGTTCGTATGGAATTCGGAAATCGTGGGGATACCCAGCTTGCGCGCCGCGCGCAGGGCGGACCAGCCGAGCGGCCCTTCCGTGACGGCCACCACCAGGTCGGGCCGGGTATGGCGCCAGCGGCGCAGCAGGGCGCCCACGCTGGGCAGGCCGAACTTGAGGTCGGGGTAGCGCGGCAGGGCCAGGCCGCGCACCAGCATCTCGCGCAGGCTGGCATCCTCGCGCGGCGGCTCGCCTGGCTGCTGGCGCGGCCGTACCAGATCGATGCGATGGCCGCGGCGTAGCAGGCCGTCCACCATGCGTCCCACGGTCATGGCAACGCCATTGACCTCCGGCGGGAAGGTTTCCGTGACGAGTGCGAGGTGCAGGGAGGCGGCGGCATTCATAACTCGTCAATGTGAGACGAAGCCGTGTCGCTCACATGACGAAGATATGAATATTTTGTGAATGCCGCCAAATGGTTAGCAGATTTGGGGCCCTACTGGAATGCCACCTCGGCAAAGCTGCGCAGCTTGCGGCTGTGCAGTTGCGCCACGCCCTGTTCGCGTAGCAATTCCATCGCGCGGATGCCAATGCGCAGGTGCTGGTCCACCCGCTCGCGGTAGAAGTGGTTGGCCATGCCGGGCAGCTTGATCTCGCCGTGCAGGGGCTTGTCGCTCACACACAAGAGGGTGCCGTAGGGCACGCGGAAGCGGAAGCCGTTGGCGGCGATGGTAGCGCTTTCCATATCGAGCGCCACGGCGCGGCTCTGACTGAAGCGGCGCTGCGGGCGGTTGTCCGGCAGCAGCTCCCAGTTGCGGTTGTCCGTGCTCGCCACCGTGCCCGTGCGCATGATGCGCTTGAGGTCCACGCCGCGCGTCTGCGTGACGTCCGAGACGGCTGCCTCCAGTGCCAGCTGGATTTCGGCGAGCGCCGGGATGGGCACCCATAGCGGCAGGTCCTCGTCCAGCACATGGTCTTCGCGCACATAGCCGTGCGCCAACACATAGTCGCCCAACTGCTGCGTGGTGCGCAGGCCGGCGCAATGGCCCAACATCACCCAGGCGTGCGGACGCAGCACGGCGATATGGTCCGTGATGGTCTTGGCATTGGCCGGACCGACGCCGATATTCACCATGGTGATGCCGCTGCGATCCTCGCGGATCAGGTGGTAGCCCGGCATCTGCGGCAGGCGTGGCGGCACCTGGCCCAGCTCGTCGCCGGCGACAGAGGGCAGGCCCTTGCGCCGTGTGACGATATTGCCCGGCTCGACGAAGGCGACATAGGGACTGTTCGGGTCCTGCATGGCCTCGTGCCCCATGCGCACAAATTCGTCGATATAGAACTGGTAGTTGGTAAACAGCACGAAATTCTGGAAATGCTCCGGTGCCGTGCCCGTGTAATGGCGCAGACGGTGCAGCGAATAATCCACGCGCGGCGCCGTAAAGAGCGCCAGCGGCTGCGGCTCGCCCGGGCGCGGCTCGTGCGTGCCGTTGGCGATGCCGTCGTCCATGGCCGTGAGGTCGGGCAGATCGAATATCTCGCGCATCAGGGCACGGCGCTCGGCGCTCAGGTTGCCCTCGATATGGTCGTGCTCGGCAAAGGAGAAATGAATGGGGATGGGCTGGGAGCTGGTACCGATCTCCAGCTCGCAGTCGTGGTTCTCCAAAAGCAGGCGGAACTGCTCTTCGTAATAGTCCAGGAACAGGTCAGGCCGCGTCAGCGTCGTCTCGAAGCGCCCGGCGCCCGCCACGAAGCCGTAGCTCAGTTTGGCGTTGCGCCCTTTGCGCAGGCTATCGCGGTGCGTGTGCACGCGGGCGAATGGATAGTGAGCGCGAATGCGGCCGGGCGGCTCCTCGCCGGCCACATAGCGCTGCATAGCTTCGCGCAGGTGGGCGATGCTGCTTTCATATATCTCCTGCACGCGCGCCAGCGCAGCGGCGGCATTGGTGAAGGAGGCAGGGGCGATGAAGTCGGGAAGATGGGCCATGCCTGCATTATCCATAGCGCCGCGCGACTTGTCTGCCCGTGTCATTCAAGCAACCGTTCGCTTGGGCTTCGCGGCGTATCACATTGCCTATGCGGGGCATATAGGATAATTTACGAGTGTATTAGTGAGGCCGCATAAACCATGGAATCATCATGGGTTTTCACAGTCGTATTCGTCCGAGAGCGCTGTGCACGGCCTGCCGACCCCAACGGCAAACCATAACTAGACGGAGACGACATGAAAGCAGGTCTTGGCATCAGGCATTTTTTGGTGGCGTTATGCAGCGCGCTGCTTTTTCCCCAGGTTGCACAGGCGGTTGAGGTCAATGGCGTCAAGATCGACGACACGGCCCGCGTGGCCAACTTCGACCTGAAGCTCAATGGCGCCGGCGTGCGCACCAAGCTGCTGTTCAAGGTCTACGTGGCGGGCATCTACCTCACGGACAAGAAGACCACGACGGCTGACGTGCTGGCCGCGCCAGGCCCCAAGCGCATTATCCTGAGCATGCTGCGCAAGGTCGACTCCGACTCCTTTGGCCAGGCCTTCATGGAAGGCATGCACAATAACTCCACGATCGAAGAGCGCGCCTCGATCGTGAACCAGATGTTCGCCTTCGGCCATATGTTCGGCTCCTACCACAACCTCAACCCCGGCGACGTAGTGACGGTGGACTGGGTGCCCAACCAGGGCACCATCGTGCAGCTCAACGGCAAACAGATTTCCGAGCCGCTGCCCGACGTCGCCTTCTACAATGCGCTGCTGAAAATCTGGCTGGGTGACCAGCCGGCCGACCGCTCGCTCAAGAAAGTTTTGCTGGGCGGGAAGTAGTAGATTTGGACGATGGCGCTCCGCCCGGGAAACCCGGGCGCTTAAGGCAGCAGGGACATCAACCAGTTCTCTCTGATTGATTCCACTCCCCCCGCCCTCGTGACGTGGATGTCGGAGCGAAGCGACATACAGCCACGGGATGCCCTTGCGGTACCGCCGCGAGGTGGCCTCGCTTGCGCTCGTAAGTGGATTTTACAGAGATTCGTAAGCAGCCCGGCTGCAGCAACCAGCTGAAAGCGCCCGCCGCACGGGGCTTTCAGTCATTTTTGGGCCAGGGCCTTGGCAAGGCGAGATCGGTCGATGTACAATCCGCCCTCTTTGAGGTTCGCCTGCACCGAGCAGTAGTGAAGTGTGGATGAATTGGGTTGTTAGCTCAGTTGGTAGAGCAGCGGACTCTTAATCCGTAGGTCCACAGTTCGAATCTGTGACAACCCACCAGAATAAATTCAAAGGGTTACAGCCAAGCGCTGTGACCCTTTGTGCTTTCCGTTCCGGGTATGTCAAGCTGTACGTCAGCCGGGCGGCCTTGTGCCTGGCCGAATCCCGCGCAGTACGCCCGGGTCGTTTGGCAAGTTTGCAGGGGAAGCGAGATGAAACAGATTCTCTGCTGGTTCGTCGGTCACCAGGCGCCGGACATGTCCGGAACGATGGTCATCTCCAAGGGCGGTGCCAACGTTTGGCAATGTCCGCGTTGTGGCCAGCTGGTGAACTCGCGCAGAGGTCTACTGACGTTTTTCCGCCGTCGTCATCCTTAATATCTTTTGATGCCATGACTCAAGCAGCGCCTACTACCACCCCCGTCACCGCTTCCACTACGCCCGCAACCCGTTATTGCACCAGCTGCCAGCGCACCCGCCCGGAAGCAGGCGGCAAGGTCTATGTGACCGGTAAGCGCATGACCAAGCTGTGGCGTTGCGCCCAGTGCCTGGCGCGCCGCCAGCCGGGCGCCAACAAGGCTGCCTAACCCCAAACTCACCGCCGTCCGTGTCACGCAGTGCCCCTGAGTGGGGCTAACGATGCGGGTTGCCGCGCCGCTTCGCCACCATATTGGCGAGCGCTTCGCGCAGGGGCGAGTCGGGCAAAGTCTCGGCCGCCTCAGCCAGCGTATCCAGCGCCGCAGCGCTAAGTTCCGGATTTCGCTTAGGAATTTTTCGTTCGTGCGGCAAAGTTTCGACTTGAATACGGCAGCGGATTGAGATAACTTTCAGCCCACCTTCGTTTAAGCGCTCTACGAGGCGTGACTCCATCTGCCGAAGTTTGGCCAGGATGGCCGGGCTGCGCGTCGACACCACAAAGCAGTCTCTGTCCACCCCCACTACGCGCGTACGGCCAGTCATCTCAGGGGGCAGGGCTGCTTGCCATAGCCGATCGAGCTGACGCTGAGAGCTCGCTAGCTTTTGCAGCTTAGCGAGTTCGGGCGAGCCCATGAAGTTGCGGAAAGTGCGCGTGCTCATGATGGGGAGCTTAACCGAAGAACGCGGCGCCGTATGCGCTTTGCCGGAGGATGCCGCGAATGTGGCGCCCTAAAGTATTGTCGGCCACGGACGTTATTTGTACCGTGTGCCTAGGGTCCGTTGATGCTTGTTTACCGGATCGCGTTTGCCCGGATTGGGGCCTGATGCAAGGCGGAAATCGCGCCGCGTAGTCGTCTACGCAAGCGCTTTTCAACGCAGCAGCAGGCCCCAACCCGGGCAAACCCGAAGGGCCGATCCGATTTTTGGGGCACGACGTTGTTACAACTCACTTACTTAACCTGTTAAGCCGCGCTCGTTGTGCCTAGTCCTGCCCCAAAACTCGGATCGGCGCGACCGGCAAACAAGCATCAACGGACCCTGGATAAACGCGATGAACATCATCCTGGTTTCCAACCGCCTGTCAAAGGCGGTCACCATCGGCCCCGGCCACCTGTGGGTGCTGGCGGGCTTCTGCGGCCTGGCACTGATCGGCCTGCTCACCCTCGCCAGTTGGGCTACCTATTCGCTCACCCGTACGCTGGGCGTGACGCTGCCCACGCTACCCGGCACACCAGCTGCGCAACAGCGCCAGATCGACCTGTTGGCCGTACGCCTGGGGCAGATGCAGGCGCAGATGGTGCGGTTGGATGGCCTGACGCGTAGTGTGGCGGGCAAGACGGGCATCGACGCCAAGCCCTTTCTCAGCACCGCACAGGCTCCGCAGGGCGGCAATGTGTCCGACATCCCGTCGCGCGCCATGCGACTCAAGGACTTGCAGGCCATGGTGGACAGCAGTGATCGTCATCTGGCCGACACCATCGACCAGTACGATGCCATCGACGCAATCCTGACCCAGCAGAAGCTCAATACCTGGCATCCGCCGGCCAACCTGCCCACTTCAACAGGTTTGCGTTCGTCGCTCTACGGTTGGCGCATCGATCCGTTCAACGGCCGGCAAAGCTTCCACGAGGGCGTCGATTTCGTTGGCGACATCGGAACGCCAATCTATGCGGCGGCTGGCGGCACGGTGGTGCGGGCGGAGCATCACCCCGAGTATGGTAATATGGTCGAGATCGATCATGGCAACGGCATCACTTCCCGTTACGCGCACGCCTCCGCCCTCTTGGTGCAGGAAGGCGACGCGGTGAAGACGGGGCAGAAGATCGCCTTGCTGGGCAGTACCGGCCGCTCAACGGGCCCGCACTTGCACTTTGAAATTCGGTACAAGGGCGTGCCGCAGAACCCGATTTACTTCCTGCACCTGGATGCCAAGCCGGGGCGCGAAACGGTGGCTGCCGACTAAGACGCAGGACGCACTCGGCAGCGAGTGTCGCCCGCCAGCAACACTTGAAGCATTGAAGGTCGACCCTCATGTATGCCTGCGAGGATCGACACTAAATCTGATCGACACGGCGGATCGGCTTCCCCGATCCGCCGTGTTTTTGTGCAGCGTTATTACGCATTGAACTGGGAGTTTGGGCTCTAGCGAGCCCGCGGGAACACGATGATCTCCACTCTTTTGAAGAAGGTTTTCGGCAGCCGCAACGATCGCCTGCTGAAGCAATACGGCGCCGTGGTGCGCCAAATCAATGCATTGGAGAGCGGCCTGCAGGCGCTGAGCGATGAAGCGCTGCAAGCCAAGACGACCGAGTTCAAGGACCGTATCGCCCGCGGCGAGACGCTGCAGGCCATCCTGCCGGAAGCCTTCGCTGTGTGCCGCGAGGCCTCGCGCCGCGTGATGAACATGCGCCACTTCGACGTGCAGCTGATCGGCGGCATGGTGCTCAACGACGGCAAGATCGCCGAAATGCGCACGGGCGAAGGTAAAACGCTCGTGGCCACGCTGCCGGCCTACCTGAACGCCTTGACCGGCAAGGGTGTGCACGTGGTTACGGTGAACGACTACCTGGCCGCACGCGATGCGGGCGTCATGGGGCGTCTCTATAACTTTCTCGGCTTGAGCGTAGGTGTAGTACGCAGCATGCAACCGCACGAGGAGAAGCAGGCTGCCTACGCCGCCGACATCACCTACGGCACGAACAACGAATACGGCTTCGACTACCTGCGCGACAACATGGCCTTCACGGCTGGCGAGCGCGCTCAGCGCGGGCTCAACTTCGCCATTGTCGATGAAGTGGACTCCATCCTGATCGACGAGGCGCGTACACCGCTGATCATCTCGGGCCAGGCCGACGACAATACGGATGTGTACGGCCATATGAACCTGGTGGCCCCCAAGCTCAAGCGCCAGGAGACGGAAGATGGCCCGGGCGACTTCTGGGTAGACGAGAAGCAGCACCAGGTCATCCTGTCGGAAG
>JAFAKZ010000282.1 GCA_019234745.1 Burkholderiales bacterium | reverse complement strand
ATGGTACGCACCAAGTGGTGGAACTGCGTCTCGATGGCGGCAAGGTCCGCGAAGATATCGGCGTGGTCGTACTCGAGGTTGTTCAGGATGGCCGTACGCGGGCGGTAGTGCACGAACTTGGAGCGCTTGTCGAAGAAGGCGGTGTCGTATTCGTCCGCCTCGATCACGAAGAAGGGAGAGCGGCCGCCTGGTTCCAGCTTGGGCGCGCCGGGCGCACGGGCGCTTACGCCGAAGTTCTGCGGCACGCCGCCTACCAGGAAGCCCGGCGCCAGGCCCGCGTATTCCAGCATCCAGGCCAGCATGGAGGTGGTCGTCGTTTTGCCGTGCGTGCCGGCCACGGCCAGCACCCAGTTATGGCTACCCGGCGCATGCAACATATGCTCCGCCAGCCATTGCGGGCCGGAGACATAGGGCAGGCCTGTGTCCAGGATGGCTTCCATCAGCGGGTTGCCCCGCGTCACGACGTTGCCAACGACATAAATATCGGCATTCAATTTGATCTGCCCGGCATCATAGCCTTCAATAAGCTTGATGCCGGCCGACTCCAACTGCGTGCTCATGGGAGGATAGACATTGGCGTCGCAGCCGGTGACGGTGTGGCCGGCCGCGCGGGCCAGCTGGGCGATGCCGCCCATGAAGGTGCCGCAGATGCCGAGGATGTGGATGTGCATGGGTGTGTTCCGGAATTACGCCGCCGCAAAGAGACGATACTGGGAAGTCTGGTAAGATGGGACGCTTGGTATGCGCAGTAGCGCAATTTAGCCACAAAAGCATTGTTCTGCGAAACGAGTTGATCTCGACGAGTGTTTGATGACGCCACCGAACGCCCCGACCCTGACGCCGTCCGACATTGCCCGCATCGCCTTGAAGCGGCTGGCTGAATTGGGACTGCCCCCCACGCCTGAGAACTACACGAAATTCTACAACGCTATCGCCGCCATCAAGTCCCCTACGGACAAGAGCGACGAGGAGCTGAAGAGCGCCTATCAGGTGCTGTTCCGCGTAAGCGATGTGCTCGACGGCATGGCTGAGACTTCCGATATGTTGCTGGCCGACCTGACGCGCGGCGGCGAAGTCATGAGCCAGTCGCTCGACGTCATCCGCGGCACGACGGACCGCAAGCGCCTGGAAGAGGTACTCAACGAGTTGATCGAATCGACCGACTCCGTCTGCCAGACGGTGACGGCCTCGCACGATGACCTGAAGGAAATGAAGCAGGCCATCGAGAAGATCCAGACCGACCTGGCGATCAACCGCAAGACGCTGGAGCAGGATCCGCTCACTGGCGCGCTCAACCGCCAGGGCCTGGAGCATATGCTGTCGAAGGAAGTGAAGCGCGCGCGCCGGGCCAGCCATCCGCTCTCCGTCGCCATCCTCGACCTCGACGAATTCAAGCAGGTAAACGACCGCCACGGCCACCTGGTGGGCGACAAGGTGCTGGTGCACTTCGCCAGCGTGCTCAAGGCCGTGCTGCGCGAGAGCGATACGCTGGTGCGCTACGGCGGCGAGGAATTCCTGCTGTTATTGCCTGAAACGACGGGCGATGGCGCCCGCTTCCTGATCGACCGCCTGCGCCAAGTCAACGCCAAGACGCCGTTCTTCCACCAGGCGTCGCATATCGACATCCGTTTCTCCACCGGTGCCGCGCAACTCAAGCCTGAAGAAAACGGCCACGCCATGCTGATACGCGCCGACGAGGCGATGTACCGCGCGAAGCATGCGGGGCGGGATCAGGTGGTGTTTGCGGAGTAGCTGCAGCTCTTCATGGGTTTGGTGGCTACGCCGCAGATTATTCCGCGGCGGCAGCTGCTAAACCTTAGTGCTTCCCCAAAGCGCCGCCCAACTTATCCCTCCGCCGGCTCGTTCCCCGGCAGCACCCACGGCTCTTCCGCCGCTGCGGCATACCATTCCTGCATGGCTGGCAATCCAAGAATATGGTCGACCCAGGCTTGCGAGCGGCTGGGCAGGCGCAGGCCGTAGGTGCGGCAGCGCGTGGCGACGGGAGCGAACATGGCGTCGGCCACGCTGAACTGGCCAGCGAGGAAGGGGCCGGATGCCGCGAAGCGGGCGCGCATGCTTTCCACGATGGCGGAAAAGCGTGCCAGGTCGCGGCCAACTTCGGATGGGTGCGAGCGGCCTGGCACATGGCGGCGCACGTTCATGGGGCAGTGGTGGCGGATCGCAGTGAAGCCAGCGTGCATTTCAGCCGACAGCGAGCGCACTTCGGCGCGCACGGCGCGGTCGGCGGGCCAGAGCTGCTTTTCGGGAAATTCCTCGGCCAGGAATTCGCAGATGGCGAGGGATTCCCAGACGGTCAGCGAGCCGTCGACCAGGCAGGGTACCTTCCCCGTCGGCGCGTACTGCAGGATGGCGTCCGTGCTGCCCGACTCATAGAGCGGGATGAGGATTTCCTCGAAGGGAATGCCGGCCTGCCGCATCAGCAGCCAGGGGCGCAGCGACCACGAGGAGTAGGCCTTGTTGCCGATCACGAGCTTGAACATGGGATGTCCTTATCAGTACGCCGCCCAGGAAGCCTATGACTAAATTACCCGGGAACTTGGTCGGAGGCCTAGGGTTTTATTGTCGAGCGTAACAGCGCAGTCACAATAGCTTAGCGAATTCCTGGCCGAATAGGTGGGCGTCGCCGGGCCAGCGGGCGGAAAGATAGTTGCCGTCGCGCACCACGAAGCCCAGGTCCAGCCGCCCGGGACGGTCGCGGCGCAGGCTTTGTGGGCCGGCGTCGAAGTCGGCTGGCTGGGCCAGCACGCCTGTCACCTCGGCCTGCACCGTCTCCGGGTAGGTGCGGTAGTAGTCGCCCATCCAGGCGCGCGTCAGCCACCAGGCGCTAAGTTCCATCTGTGCCGGCAGTGCCGTGGTGCGGCGGCCGTGCAATACGGATAGCCCGTCGCTGCGGCGCGCCCGGGCCGCGACGATTACGCCGTGGCAGATGGCGCCGACTGGCTTGTCGGTGGCAAACATCGCCGCGACGAAGGCCTGCAGGTCGGCCGATTCCAGATAAGGTTTCATGCCCTTGGCGTGGCCGCCGGGCAGGATCAGGCCATCGATATCGTTGGCCGACATTGCAGCAAAGGTTTGCGGCGTGCGGAACGCCGCATCCTGCTCCATGGCCTGGTAGGCGGCGCGGCCATTGCCGTCCGCGCGCAGGATGGGGGACATCAGGCCCAGGCCTTTGCCCGTCACCACAATGGGGTCGGCACTGCCGGGCTTACCGTTGGGCGTGGCAAAGCTCACCGTATGGCCTGTCTCACGCAGGATGCGCCATGGCACGGCCGCTTCCGTCGGATCGAAGTCCTGGTTGGAGAGGGCGATCACGACACGGGCCATGGCTGAGCTTTCTTAGGGCAGGTCGATGGGCGCTTCCGTCGCGCCGCGGGCCGGTATGGTACCCAGGCGCT
>JAFAKZ010000240.1 GCA_019234745.1 Burkholderiales bacterium | reverse complement strand
GCCAAGGCTTCCGTGCTCGCCGAAGCGATGCCCTATATCCGCCGCTTCTACGGCAAGACCATCGTCGTGAAGTACGGTGGCAATGCGATGACCGAGCCAGAACTGAAGGAAGGTTTCGCGCGCGACGTAGTGCTGCTCAAACTCGTGGGCATGAACCCCGTCGTGGTGCACGGCGGCGGCCCGCAGATCAACGACCTGCTGGCCCGCGTGGGCAAGCAGGGCGAGTTCATCCAGGGCATGCGCGTGACCGATAGCGAAACCATGGACATCGTCGAGATGGTGCTGGGCGGCCTGGTGAACAAGGAAATCGTCAGCCTGATCAATCAGCACGGCGGCCGCGCCGTGGGCCTCACGGGCAAGGACGGCCACTTCATCCGCGCGCACAAGATGTTCCTGAAGAGCGAAGGCGGCGACGAGCAGATCGATATCGGCCAGGTGGGCGAGATCGAAAGCATCGACCCGGAACTGGTGGCGCTGATGGACACGCGCGACTTCATCCCCGTGATCGCCCCGATCGGCGTGGGGCCCAACGGCGAGGCATTCAACATCAATGCCGATCTGGTCGCCGGCAAGCTGGCGGAAGTCTTGAAGGCGGAAAAACTGATCCTAATGACCAACACGCCCGGCGTCTTGGACAAGCAGGGCCAGCTGCTGACGGGCCTCACGCCCAAGCGTATTGACGAACTGGTAGCGGAAGGCACGATCTCGGGTGGCATGATCCCGAAGATTTCGTCGGCACTGGAAGCCGCCATCAACGGCGTGAACGCCGTGCACATCATCGACGGCCGCGTGAAGCACGCGCTGCTGTTGGAAGTGCTGACGGACCACGGCGTGGGGACGATGCTGCGGCCGGATTGAGCGTTCAGGGGGTCTCAATTGTAGGGTGCGTTATGCGCAGCGAAACCCAATACATCGGTAGTGAGTAATACAATTTGGTCAGCGATGTGATTGTTGGGTTTCGCTGCGCGCTACCCAACCTACCTTGCCGCGCCCCTGCTGCAACGCACAACCGCTTGTCCTTGGCGTCGGCAACACCGCTGCTATAGTGAGGATCGTGCCAAGCTCCGGCTGAACAGGATAACTAAGGACTGACCGATGAAGACTGCGCGTCAACTCTTGCAAGAGAAGCAGCGTGGGGGCATTTTCTCCGTCCCCCCGACATCCACCGTCTACCAGGCGCTGCAGCTGATGGCCGAGAAGGATATCGGTGCCGTGCTGGTGATGGAGGGCGATCGCCTGGTCGGCATCTTTTCGGAACGCGACTATGCGCGCAAGGTGGTATTGCAAGGAAAGACCTCGGCCGGCACGCCGATCACCGACATCATGACCAAGCGCGTGATGTTCGCGACGCCAAGCACCACACTGGACGAGTGCATGGCCATCATGTCGGAGAAACGCTTCCGCCACCTGCCTGTGCTCGACGGTGAAACGGTGTTGGGCGTGCTGTCCATTACTGATCTGGTGCGCGAACAGATCGCCGAGCAGCGCTTTATGATCGAGCAGCTGGAACACTATATCCACGGCTGATCGCTTCGCAGCAACAAGGCCGGCGCACAGGGTGCGGCGGCCTTTTCTATTTCTACCGCTTGTTACCCCATGCCGCCCACCTGGATTTTCGACCTCGACAACACGCTGCATGATGCCGAACCCTATATCTTTCCCGAGATGAACCGCATGATGACGGCCTATGTGGCGCGCCATATGGGGGTGGACGAGGCAACAGCGAACCGGTTGCGCGTGGACTACTGGCGCCAATATGGCAGCACGCTGGCCGGCCTGCTGCAGCACAGTGAGATCGACCCCGAGCATTTCCTGCGCGAGACGCACCGTTTCCCCGAGCTGGACCGGCGCATCCGGCCCATGCGGGGCCTGCGTGCCATCCTGCGGCGCCTGCCCGGGCGCAAGGTCCTGTTCACCAACGCCCCCTATGTCTACGCCATCACCGTGCTGCGCGCGCTGCGCATCGAGCACCATTTCGACGGCGTCATCGCGATGCAGCAGACGGGTTTTCGCCCCAAGCCGCACGGTGCGGGCTACCGCCGCATCTTGGCCCAGCACGGGCTAGCGGCGGAACGCTGCATAATGGTGGAAGACAGCCGCGACAACCTGGTTACAGCCAAACGCATGGGTATGCGCACAGTTTGGCTCAGCCGCGACCTACGCCATGGCCCGGCCGTGGATTTCCGTATTTCGCGCCTATCCGACCTGACCCGCGTCGCCGCAGGGCTTACAATGTCGTCTGAAGACAAGTAGGCAGTCGGTTTAGGACTGCCTCACTCAAAGGCCCCGCTTATGCTGATCCGCAAGCTATTCAAATTCGAAAGCGCGCACATCGTGCGCAACTGCAGCAGCGACCGCTGCCGCCGTTCCATCCACGGCCACAGCTACAAGGTGGAGGTACTGCTGGAGGCCCACGCGCTGGACCATGGCCAGATGGTGTACGACTTCGGGTTGATGAAGGGGACGATACGCGATGTGATCGATGCCTTCGACCACGCCATCTGCTTCTGGGACCGCGACGAGGCAGAGTACATCGCCTGGGCCAAGCACTACTCGGCGCGCTGGATCAGCATGCCCGTATCGCCCTCGGCCGAGCAGTTCTCGCGCCTCTTCTTCGTGGTAATCGACGCCATCCTGAAGAACACGGATATGGCCAATGGCGAGGCCGACGTGACCTTGCACTCGGTGATCGCGCA
Organism: Burkholderiales bacterium; assembly: GCA_019234745.1. Lineage (GTDB taxonomy): Bacteria > Pseudomonadota > Gammaproteobacteria > Burkholderiales > Chitinimonadaceae > JAFAKZ01. The sequence goes on along the minus strand of JAFAKZ010000240.1, from coordinate 1,607 downwards.
CGAGACGGAAACGGGCTATGCCCAGTGCTTCCGCGACGATGCCTACAACCCGCGCATGGGTACGATCAAGCTCGAGGACATCGTATTCTCGGACCAGTGCCGCGCCGAGTGGCACGACCCCGATATGCTGGGCAAGCTGCTGCGCCAGGAACGCTTCGTCAATCTGCCGGTGGAACTGCAGGTAAAAGACTAGGGTCTATTCACTGCCGCAAGCCCCTACTGCGGGAGCACGGACTCGCGCGAACGGGAAATATCGCGCATGGCCACGCCGATCAGGTAGATGCCGGCCAGGTAGGGCCACAGTTCCGACATGGTCTGTGTCAGGCCGTTGAAGTCCTGCAGGTGGCCGTAGCGCCAGCGGAATAGCGAGGCCACGCTGTAGGGCGTGGCGTGCAGCGGCCATTCCGCTTCAACTAGTTCGGCCAGCCCAAGGCAAGCGAGTGCTGCGAGCGCCTGCCAGCGGCGCTTGAGCACCACACCCATGGTCAAGAGCGCTGTTGCAGCGGCCGCTCCCATCACGACGTCAATATTCAGCCAAGCCAAGAATTGCCCAGGCTTGAGCATGGCGCCCGCAAACAGCGTTTTCATCAAGGTGGTGAAAATCAGCAGCCCCCACACGGCGCGCGCGGCGCGCGACCGGCGTGCCAGCAGCGTGACGGTCAGCAGCCCCACGGCGGTGACGTGCAGCATCACACCCGAGGTTTCCAAGACGCGCAAGAACAGGGCCGGATTGCCAATTGGCGAGACAAATGATTGTGGAATGCCCACCGGCTCGACGACCACGCCAAATAGAGGTACGGCCGGGTTGCTCTGCGCAAGCAGCCACAGCACCATCAGGGTCAGGCCGTAGTCCACCAGCGCACCTTTGGCAAACCAGGCCTGGCGGGCGACATGCCAGCGCCGCACCAGGGTCAGCTTCTCGAACAGGCAGCCGACGATGGCGCCGGCCAGGCAGCCGGCCGAATTGCATAGTAGGTCGAGATTGGACGCGACACGATCTGGCAGAAATTGCTGCACAAATTCCACCAAGCCGGAAAGCATTCCGCCACACAGCAAGGCGAGCAACGGTGCGTACCAGCGGCAGCGAAAAGCCAATGCCCAAGCAAACCCCAGCGGCATATAGGCCAGGAAATTGATGACATTATCGAAGCTGGTCTGGTAGTAGGGCAGCGGATAAAAGAAGAAGGCGAATACGCCCTCGCCCGTATAGCGCCAGCCGGTAAACGGATACCAGCTCGCGCACAGCACGACGATATGCCAAGCGAACAGGAAATGCCGGCTCAGCCAGGACGGCTGAGTCTCACGCGCCAGATAGGAAATGGGTAGTTGCCACCGTTTCACGGGCGAAAGCTTATCATGGTCGAGCCCCCGTCCGCCGCTTTGACCCAGGCTGCGGCGGTATGCGGCACTTAAGGAGCCTCTGATTAAGTATCCGGGATCGCGTTTGCCCGGATACTTAATCAGAGGCTCCCTACCCAGCCGAGATAGAGCAAGCCCAATAACATGAGCCGACCAAGCCCAGACGCCGCACTAGAACTTTACTCGGAACATCTCAAACAACGTGGCGTGGCGACCAAGCAATTGACGCTCGCCCGGCACTTCCTGCG
>JAFAKZ010000205.1 GCA_019234745.1 Burkholderiales bacterium | reverse complement strand
GCCCCGAGCGGCACGAACCTGACGGACGAGATGGTCAACCAGCTGATCTACAAGACCGGCTTCCAGGCCAACGCCCAGGTCGTCAAGACCAGCGACCAGATGCTGGGCACGCTAGTCAATACCCACGCCTGACCGACCGCTCCCGGCGAACCGTCCCAACACAAGCGTTCGGCCGCAGCGGCCTGTGTATACTTGCGCGATCTGCAAATCCAGCGCCTGCCGCGCAGACGAGTCATCTCTTGCCGCCTCATCCATCGGCGACGCATCGCCCACACCTAAACGCTTACGCCGGCTATATCGGCCTGGCATGCCTGATCGCGCTTTGCATCGTGCTGCGCCAGCCGGACCAGTGGCGCCACCCCGTCGTATGGATCGAAGACGGCACGCAGGTGCTGCCCGATCTGCTGGCTCGCGGCATCGCCAGCCTTGCCGACCCGGTAAACGGCTACCTGGTCGTCTGTTCCAAGCTGATCAGCTGGATCGCGTTGCAATTCGGCCTGCCCAACTACGCGATCGCCAGCACGGTGCTTACGCTCATCGCCAGTACGCTGTGCTTCACCGCGATCGCCTTTGCGCCCACGCGCCTGCGCCATGCGCGCTGGTGCGCCCTGGCCGCAGCGCTCGCGCCCGTCGGGCCAGAGACTTTCGTATCGCCGATCTATCTGCTTTGGCATACAGGCATACTTCTGCTGCTCGTGCTGGTGTGGGACCCGAGCCGCCACACCGTATGGCGAGGCGCGGTGCTCGTCTTTGCCGGGCTCAGCTCGCCGCTGGTCGCATTTCTGCTGCCACTATTGGCGCTGCGCTGGCTTATCCTGCGCCACCGTTCCGACCTGGCGTGCACAGCAATCTGCCTGCTGGTCGCCGCGTGCCAAATCTATTTGGCACACCGCATGGGCGATACGGGGGGAGCGACACCAGACAACCTGGAATATCTGCCCGTGCTGCTCGCCACGGTCTGCGGCCAGTTCCTGTCATTTGCACTGCCGCCCACCTGGGCCGCCATCTGCGGCGGCATGCTGCTGGCCTGGCTTGCGCTCCCGTTGCTTGACCAGCGCATCCCGCGAGACGACCGCACTAACTACCTTAGCCTGGTCGGCATCTTGGTCCTGAGCGTCGCCGCGATGCTGCTTCGCGTGGGTCACACGGAAGCGCTGCAGTTCCACGGCCCCAATCGCTACTATTTCTTCGCACTGATCGCGCTGGCCTGGCTGGTCGTCCAGCATGCCAGCCTCAAGTCCCGATGGTTCGTGGCTATTCCCCTGCTACTGGCCGTGCTCGCCAACAGCTTGCATCAATACCGGTTGCACAACCCCGCGCAAGACATCCTGCCGCTGAAATGGTCGGCCCCCGCGCAGATCGTGAAGGCGACGGGCCAGGGCAGCCTGCCGGTCTTTATGCTGGATCGCGTCGTGAACCTCGATGTTCCGCTGGACGTCAGCCTGTTCAAGCGCGGCCGTAGCTGCGCGGCACACGCGGCTGGTGCGCGCTGCGTCATACACCCTTGGATCATTGCGCACACCGACTATCCGCCGGCCATCCCACGGCGCGACGGCGCGATTGTATCGACCAGCGTCCAAGGACAAGACCTGTGGGCACGGCTCGACCTTGGGCACAACATTGGCGACCGGTATCGCGAATTCCACGTCGTCGGCAAGCTGGCGCCGCTCGACATGGAGGTACTGCCCTTCGCCGGCGACGGTGGTCCGCTGTTCGAGCTGCACGCGACATTCGGCTCGGCGGACGACGCAGCGCGCTTCGCTTCAAGTTACTGCGTGGCTGTCGTGACGGATGGGAAGCCAGCCCTGCTCGCCTCACCCAACCGTGAATGTGACGCGTTGCTGACGCACTGAAATCCGCGCCAACGCCACGTCCTCGCATATTCGGTCAGAACGGTCGTAATATCGCTCGGCACGGTGGCGCAACGAGCCACATCACCGCCCAGGACCGGAGGAAACCGCGATGCGCTACTGGCTGATGAAGGCCGAACCCGACGACGTCGGCATCGACGACCTCGCTGCCTTGCCCAAGCAAACGGTGGGTTGGTACGGCGTGCGCAACTACCAGGCGCGCAACTTCATGCGCGACCAGATGCAGATCGGCGACCTCGCCCTGTTCTACCATTCCGGTTGCGCGGAGCCGGGCGTGGCGGGCATCGTCGAGATCGCCTCCGGCCCCTACCCCGACCCCACGCAATTCGACGCTGCCAACGTCTACTTCGACGCCAAATCCAAGCGTGAAGCACCGCGCTGGCAGCAGGTGGACGTAAAGCTGGTGAAGAAGACGAACTACCTGACGCTGGCTGCCATGCGCGCAGCGCCGGAGCTGGAAGGAATGCTGGTGCTGGCGCGGGGCAACCGGCTGTCGATTACGCCGGTGGAGCCTGGGCATTGGCAGGCAGTGATGAAGCTGATCGGGGAGTGACGCCTCATGCCGCGTCCAACAAATCAGACAACACCTCTTCCATGAAGCGACTCTCCTTTGTCTTGATTGCGGTCAGCATCGCGATGTACGCCGTGTGTCTGACACAGGTGGGATACTGCACGGGGCGGAGCGACTGCACGCCGGGTTACGCCGTCTTGTTGATGGGTTGGCTTGGCGTATTTGGCGGCGCATTTCAATGGGTCGCCAATCCGGTTCTCGGCGTGGCCTGGGTACTTGGCTTGTTCAGGCAACATCGCATGAGCCTGTTTCTTGTTATCGCTGCGGCGCTCGTTGCACTCAGTT
>JAFAKZ010000118.1 GCA_019234745.1 Burkholderiales bacterium | reverse complement strand
TCGACATGCGGCCCGGCTTGCGCTTGCGCGGGCGTTCAACTGGATACCCATGATCATCATGATCGACATCGATTTCGCATCACTACGTCAAATTGGCTTGAATCAACATATCGCCGGCCAACTGGCTGGCATCGACGGGCCGGATGGCTCGAAACTCGCGCTGATGCGCGTGACGGAAGTACAACGGGACTGGCTGCAGGTGCACGACGGGCGAGAGAGCCATCAAGCCCGCACTCGCCCCGGGCTGTTGGCCCGATTGGCCGACAGCGAGGACCAGCTCGCCGTGGGCGACTGGGTGTGCGTACAGCACAACGCGCTCGGCGAGCACTGGGTGGAGGAAGTGCTGGCCGCCGAGACGCAACTGGTGCGGCGCGCCAACGACGGGCGGCGGCAGGTGCTGGCCAGCAACATCGACACGGCCCTGCTGGTGATGGGGCTGGACGCCGACTACAACGTGCGTCGGCTGGAGCGCTATGTGGTGCTGGCGCTCAGCAGTGGCGTGTCGCCGGTGGTGGTGCTGACCAAGGCGGATATTTGCCCGGACGCCGGGCACCGGCTGGAGCAGGTGCGGCAGCGGCTGCCCGACGGCATCGCGGCGTTTGCGGTGAATGGCATGGCGGCGGAAACGGCCACCCTGCTGGCACCCTGGCTGCAGGCCGGCCAGACGCTGGTGCTGGTGGGGTCGAGCGGGGCGGGTAAGTCGACGCTGACTAACACCCTGCTGGGGCACGACGTGCAGCTGACCGGCCGGGTGCGCGATGGCGATGGCCGTGGCCGGCATACCACCACGGCCCGGTCCATGCACCCATGCGCGAGTGGCGCCTGCATCATCGACACGCCCGGTATCCGCACCCTGCAGCTGGATTTGAACGAGGATGCGGTCTCGGCGACGTTTACCGACATCGAGGCGCTGGCGCTGCAATGCCGTTACCGGGATTGCAGCCACCATGACGAGCCCGGCTGCGCGGTGCGTACCACGGTGGAGCCCGAACGGCTGAACACCTATCACAAGCTGATGCGCGAAGCGGCGCGCGAGAAGCAGACGCCGCTGGAACGCAAGCAGGAGGTGGCGAGCTGGAAAGTGCGCAGAAAGGGCAGCCGGCTCAAGATGAAGCTCAAGCGCGGGGAGTGAAACGAGGCCGGTTCGGCCGGCCTTGTTTCACTCACTTCCAGTGCAGGCGCTCAACCTTGTAGCTGTCGTTCGCAGTCGGCTCGACGCCCAGCAAGCTGCGGTCGTACACGACCACCGGTTCGGCATAGGCCAGGGTGGTGAAGGGCACTTCGTCCTGCAGGATATGCTGCACATCGCGGTAGAGCTTGTCGCGGGTGACCTGCAGGGTAGCGATGCGGGCGGCTTCAAGCTCGGCATCGACCTTGATACTGCACCACTGCGCGAAGTTGTAGCCGTTATGCGTGGCGTCGCAGCTCGCCAGGTTGCTGTAGAAGCCGTCCGGGTCCAGCGCGCCGCTCCAGCCGGAGAGCATGATTGGCGCGTCGCCTGCCCGCGCCCGCTTCACCAGCTCGACCCATTCGACCGTGGTCAGCTTCAGCTTTACGCCGATCTTCGCCCAGTCGGACTGGATCAACTGTGCGGTCAGGCCGAAATTGGGGTTGGTGCCGGAGCCACCGGGCCGCACCCACATCTCGGCCTCGAAGCCGTTCGGGTAGCCGGCGTCGGCCAAGAGTTTGCGCGCCTTGGCGAGATCGGGTGCGGCGGCGGGCACTGCGTCGACCCCCCACAGGCTGCGCGGCGAATAGGGCGAGGTTGCGATCTGCGCCCGGCCGTCGAACACCGTCCGAACGATGGCGGCGCGGTCGATGGCGAGTGCGAGGGCCGCGCGCACACGCTTGTCGTCGAAGGGCTTGCGCGTGGTGTTGAAGAACAGCTGGCTGCTGGACTGGATGCGCAAGGGCGTGGTGGCGAGGTGCGGGGTGGCGGCGACCTTTGGCAGGTCTTGCGGTTTGATGTTGTCGGCCAGCTGGCATTCGCCGGCCAGCAGCTTTTGCACGCGCACCGCCGGGTCGGTCACGGTGGCGATGACCAGCTTGTCGATGGCCGGCTTGCCGCGGAAGTAGGTCGGGTTGGCGTCGTAGCGCGCCTGCGCGCCCTTGTCGAAACGGCGCAGGATATACGGCCCGGTGCCGACCGGCTGGCTGCTGATCTGCGTGGGCGTACCCGCCTTGGTCAGCTGATTCGCGTACTCGACCGAGACGATGGCGAGGGCCGGATGGGCGAACCGCTCCAGCAACGGGGAGTAGGGCTTGTTGAGCGTCAGCCGCACCGTGTAGTCGTCGATCTTGTCGACCGATTTGAACAGCCCTTTCCAGTCGCCCGACAGGGCATAGGGGAAGCCGTTGGGTGCCCCTTTGGCGCCGGGGTGGTTCGGGTCGATCTGCCGCTCGATGGTGTACAGCACATCGTCGGCGTTGAAGTCGCGCGTGGGCTTGAACCAGTCGGTGGTCTGCCACTTCACGCCATGGCGCAGCTTGAAGGTGTAGGTCAGGCCGTCGGGCGAGAGAGACCATTGCTCGGCGAGGCTGGGCGTGAACTGGAACGGGCCGGGCTGATATTCGATCAGGTTGTTGTAGAGCTTGAAGGCGGCCGCGGCATGCGTCGTCACATTGGCCGATTGGGCTGGGTCGAAGCCGTCGGGGTCGGCGTCGGCACAGACGACCAGGGGTTTTGCGGAGACAAAGGCGGTCAACAGGGTCGCGACCAAGGCAGTTCGCAGCATGATCATTCCTCGTAGGGTCGGCCACCGTGGGTAACGGCGCCGCCGGTTATTGTTCTGCAGTCAGGCCAGAAGCATAGCGCGGCAGGCTCATGCCGTGCGCTGCCGGTTTGGCTGTTGTATAGATCGTAGCCTTATATAGGGGTGGCGGGCCAAAACAAAACAGCCCCGGCTGGCGCCGAGGCTGTCGTGTTGTTGCAAGCGGTCGATCAGCGCAGGCGAACCAGCGTGGACTTGAGCTCGGTGTATTTTTCCAGCGCGTGCAGGCTCTTGTCGCGGCCATTGCCGGACTGCTTGTAGCCGCCGAAGGGGAAGTTCATGTCGCCGCCCTCGTCGTAGCAGTTCACCCATACGGTGCCGGCGCGCAGCTTGCGCGATACGTCGTGCGCCGTGGTCAGGTTGGACGTCCACACGGCGGCGGCCAGGCCGTAGTCGCTGTCGTTGGCGATCTTGATCGCCTCGTCCACGTCGTCGAAGGTGATGACGGACAGCACGGGGCCGAAGATTTCCTCGCGGGCAATCTTGTGGTGCGCTTCCACCTCGAACACGGTCGGCTCCAGGTAGTAGCCGCCCTTGATCGTTTCCAGGCGGCTGCCGCCCGTCAGCAGTTTGGATTCACTGCGACCCGCCTCAACATAGCCCAGCACGCGGTCGAGTTGGATATGGTCGACGATGGCACCCATGCCCGTGTTCGGGTCGAGCGGATGGCCCGGCACCCACTTGGCGGCTTGTTCCAGCACCTTGGCAACGAAGGCGTCCTTGATGGAGCGGTGCACCAGGAGTCGCGAGCCTGCCGTGCACATCTCGCCCATGTTGTAGAAGATGGCGCCGGCCGCCGTGGCCGCCGCGCGGTCCAGGTCCGGGCAGTCCGGCAGGATGATATTGGGCGACTTGCCGCCCAGTTCCAGCCAGGCGCGCTTGAGATTGCTCTGGCCCGCGCACTGCATGATCTGCTTGCCCACGGCTGTGGAGCCCGTGAAGGCGATGCAGTCCACGTCCATGTGCAGCGCCAGCAGCCTGCCCGTATTGCCCGCACCGGGCACGATATTGAACACGCCTGCGGGGATGCCCGCCTCCAGCGCCAACTGTGCCACGCGGATGGCCGTGAGGGGCGACTTCTCGGACGGCTTGAGGATCACGGAATTGCCGGCGGCCAGCGCCGGGGCGAACTTCCAGGCGGCCATCAGGATGGGGAAGTTCCACGGTACCACGCAGGCGACGACGCCGATGGGCTCGCGTGTGACCAGGCCAACCAGATGATGATCGGCCGGCACCACTTCGCCGCCAACCTTGTCGATGGCTTCGCCGAACCATTCCACGCAATAGGCGGCGCCAGGTACGTCGACCGAGGTCGTGTCGCCGATCGGCTTGCCCGCGTCCAGCGTTTCCAGCACGGCCAGTTCGTCCATATTCTGGCGCAGCAAGCCGGCGAAACGCGTCATCACCTTCTTGCGCTGGCGCGGGTTCAGGCCGGCCCATTCACCCGATTCGAAGCTGCGCCGTGCGGCTGCGACGGCGGCGTCCACGTCGGCGGCGTCACACTCGGCAACTTGCGTCAGCACGCGGCCGTCGATGGGGCTGATGCACGGAAAGGTCTTGCCGGAAGCGGCTGCCACGTACTGGCCATCGATAAAAGCGCGGCCTTCGATCTGCAGATCGGTAGCGAGGCGCTGCCAGTAGGCGAAATCCTTGTTCGTCGTCATGGGTATCTCCGCGAATATTTCTATCAAAAACTGGGTGGGCTGCCGGGGCTCGCCAGGCTGGCGCTCACGATCTGCGCCTCGTCCTTGCCCGTATTGCGGAAGCGGTGCGGCAGCGTGGAATCGAAATAGTAGCCGTCACCGGGCTTGAGTACCTTCACCTGCTCGTTCACCGTCAGCTCGATCTCGCCGGCCACGATCACGCCTACTTCCTGGCCCACATGCGTGAGCATGTCCGCACCCGTGTCGGCGCCGGGGGCGTAGACCTCGCGCAGCATGGTGATCTGGCGGCCCGGTGTGCCGTGGCCGACCAGGAACAGCGCTACGCCTTCGCCGCCGATATCGGGCATCTCGTTCTGCGTAAAGAAGGGCGAGGGCTGGCGCGCCGGTTCGATATCGAAGGTGAAGAACTCGGCCAGGCTCATGGGCACGCCATCCAGCACCTTCTTCAAGGAAGAGATGGACGGGCTGGTGCGGTTCTGCTCGATCAGCGAGATCAGGCTATTGGTAACGCCGGAGCGCTTCGCCAGCTCGCGCTGCGAGAGATTGTGCTTTTCGCGAACCAGGCGGAGCCGGGTGCTGACTTCCAGAGACATGTCGGTATCCTGTCAACTTAGGAGGTGGGTGTGTCATAAAATACTTAACATCCCGTGCCGGGAAATTATACGGCCTTGTGGGGGCGTTTTGGCAATGTCCTTTATAATCTATCTAGTACTTTACGCCACATTGTGCGCCGCACAACCGGTTGCACTTGTCGAGAATTTGCCGTGTAGTGTTTAATATGTTTGACATTGCGACAGGCGTTTTTGTTGAGAATTCTTGACGCAAGCGTACACTGCAAGCTCGGCCGGCGGCGTCACGAGCGCGGCACGGCAGCGATAGATAATTACATCGGAGACAACCATGCTGATCGGCGTACCCAAGGAAATCAAGAACCACGAATACCGCGTTGGCCTGACCCCGGCCGGCGTCAAGGAGCTCAAGGCCAACGGCCACGAGATCCTCGTGCAGACCATGGCGGGCCTCGCCATCGGCTTTCCGGACGAGCAATACACTGCTGCGGGTGCGCAGATCGTGCAGAGCGCCGAAGAGATCTTCAAGCGCGCCGATATGATCATCAAGGTCAAGGAGCCGCAGCCGGTCGAATGCGCCATGCTGCGTCCGGGTCAGATTCTCTATACCTATCTGCACCTCGCACCCGATCCTGAACAGACGGCTGCGCTGGTGAAGTCCGGCTGCGTGGCGATCGCCTACGAGACGGTGACGGACCCTCGTGGTGGCCTGCCGCTGCTCGCGCCCATGTCGGAAGTGGCGGGCCGCATGTCCATCCAGGCCGCAGCGCGCGCGCTGGAGAAGTCGCAGGGTGGCTCCGGCGTGCTGCTGGGCGGCGTGCCGGGCGTGCCACCTGGTCATGTGACGGTGATCGGCGGCGGCGTGGTGGGTACGCATGCAGCCCGTATGGCAGCTGGCCTCGGTGCGGATGTGACCATCCTCGACCGTTCCTTGCCGCGCCTCAAGGAAATTGATGAAGCATTCGATGGTCGAATCAAGACGCTGTTCTCCACGCAGGATGCGATCGAAGGCGAATTGCGCATCGCCGACGCCGTGATCGGCGCCGTGCTGATCCCCGGAGCGGCCGCACCCAAGCTGGTGTCGCGCGAGATGCTCAAGCTGATGAAGCCCGGTTCCGTGCTGGTGGATGTGGCCATCGACCAGGGTGGCTGCTTCGAGACCTCGCACGCTACCACGCACCAGGAACCGACTTATGTGGTGGAAGGCGTGACGCACTACTGCGTCGCCAATATGCCCGGTGGCGTGGCGCGTACCTCGACCATCGCCTTGACCAATGCGACCTTGGGCCATGCCGTCGCCATCGCCAACAAGGGTTGGAAGAAGGCACTGAAGGACGACGTGCACCTGTGCAACGGCCTGAACGTTTGCGAAGGCAAGATCACCTACGCCGCTGTGGCACGCGACCTGGGCTACGAGTACGTGCCCGCTGCGTCGCTGCTGTAACTAGAGCCGGAAGGTGGCGGGCGCGCGGCGCCTGCCGCTGGTAAACGAATCAAGGAGTAGCAAGAGATGTCCCGCAAGCCCGTAGTCGCCATCGTGGCCGATCGCAAGATGATCGGCGTCCATCCCTACCATTGCGTCGGCGAGAAGTACATCGATGCGGTGGTGGATGGTGCAGGCGGCTTCCCCGTGTTGATTCCGGCCCTGGGCGAGCGGGTCGACTTCGAGCAGGTACTGGCGATGGCCGATGGCTTTATGTTCACCGGCAGCGTGTCGATGGTCGACCCAGTCCGCTACAAGGGGCCGAGCCTGCCGGAAGGCCAGCATCTGGACGTGGCGCGCGACCAGACGGCCATGCCCCTGATGCGCGAGGCGATTGCGCGCGGCATCCCCGTGTTTGCCGTGTGCCGCGGCTTTCAGGAGATGAACGTCGTCTACGGCGGCTCGCTCTTGCAAAAAGTTCATGAAACACCCGGTATGATGGACCACCGCGAAGACGCCGCTGCCAGCCTGGACGTCCAGTACGGTGCCCGTCACCCCGTTAGTTTTTCCGAAGACGGCTTGATCCGCAGGATCAGCGGCTTCGCGCAGTACGAGGTGAATTCGATCCACAACCAGGGCGTGGAACGCCTGGGTGAGGGCCTGCGTGTCGAAGCGCTCGCGCCCGATGGTCTGGTCGAAGCTTTCTCGGTAAGGGATGCCCGCGCGTTTGCGCTAGCAACGCAGTGGCACCCGGAATGGAAATTTGCTAGCAATCCGCTGTCGACGAGCCTCTTTAGGGCCTTCGGCGACGATTGCCGGCGCTATCAGGCAAGCCGCGCATAGTCTGTCTGTTCGGTAGCGTCGCATCTGGCGCTGCCGGCAATCAGCTTCAGGTGATGTCGGAAAGCGACGGGGATAGGCCCCGCCGCGCTTTCCAATGTCTCCAGGTTTGTCTTAAACGGAGGTCTGCCGAATTCGGTAGAGCATTGAAATGAACCAGTTCCAGGAATTCTTTCGCGATCACGGTATTACGGAAGTCGAGTGCATCATCCCGGATATGACGGGGGTGGCGCGGGGCAAGATTGTGCCTAAGAGCCAATTCAACTCGGCCAATATGCGCCTGCCCAAGGCCGTCATCATCCAGACGGTGACGGGCGACTGGCCGGACGACGACGACATCACGGGGCCGACCGACCCGGATATCGTCTGCGTACCGGACTTCAATACGGCGCGTCTAGTGCCCTGGGCGCCGGACCCGACCGCGCTGGTGATACACGACTGTGTGCATTTCGACGGCAGCCCCGTGACGATTTCGCCGCGCTACGTGCTGCGCAAGGTGCTGAAGCTATTCGAGGACAAGGGCTGGAAGCCTGTCGTTGCGCCGGAACTGGAGTTCTACCTGGTCGAGCGCAACACCGACCCGGATATCCCGCTCAAGCCGCCAGTCGGCCGTACCGGCCGTGCCGAGACGGGCCGCATGAGCTATAGCATCGACGCGGTGAACGAGTTCGACCCCTACTTCGAGGATGTGTACGAGTACAGCGACGCCATGCGGCTCGACGTGGATACGCTGATTCACGAAGTGGGCGCCGCCCAGATGGAAATCAACTTCGTGCATGGCGACGCGATGGACCTCGCCGATCGCGTCTTCCTGTTCAAGCGGGTGGTGCGCGAAACGGCCCTGCGCCACAATATCTACGCTACCTTCATGGCCAAGCCCATGCAGGAGGAGCCGGGTAGCGCCATGCACATCCATCAGAGCCTGGTGGATGTGAGCGGCAACAATATCTTCTCGAACGCGGACGGCAGCCAGTCCGAGCTGTTCCACAGCTATATCGCCGGCCTGCAGAAGTATATGCCGACGGTCATGCCCATCATGGCGCCGTTCGTGAACTCCTACCGCCGTCTGAGCCGCTATACGGCTGCGCCGATCAACCTGCAGTGGGGCTACGACAACCGCACGGTGGGTATCCGCATCCCGAACTCCGGGCCGGAAGCACGCCGTATCGAGAACCGCGTGCCGGGCGTGGACGTGAATCCGTATCTCGCCATGGCGGCGACACTCGCTTGCGGTTACCTGGGCATGGTGAACAAGCTCAAGCCGTCCGAACCACGCTCGACCAGCGGCTACGACCTGGACTACGAGCTGCCGCGCCACCTGGAAGACGCCATCGAAGCCATGCGTGACACGGTGGAGATCGCCGAGGTGCTGGGCGCCGACTTCGTACGCGCCTTCTGCGCGGTGAAGGAGAAGGAGTACGACACCTTCTTCCGCGTGATCAGCTCGTGGGAACGTAGCCACCTGTTGTTGAATGTCTGATTGCAGTTTTTACCAAGCAGTTTTTTAGGAACGTCACGCGACGGCCGGGAGGCCGTCGCCCTGGAGAGTGAAATGAGCAACCCCTTCGAAAACCGCCCAGCCATCCACGCCGAGAGCCGCCAGGCTGCCCGCAGCACGCGCGAATGGCAGGAGCTAGACGCCGCGCACCACCTGCACCCGTTCAGCGATATGGGTTCGTTGAACAAGGCCGGCAGCCGCGTGATCACGCATGCCGAAGGGGTCTACCTCTACGATAGCGAAGGCAACAAGATCATCGACGGCATGGCCGGCCTGTGGTGCGTGAACGTCGGCTATGCCCGCAAGGAATTGGCCGAGGTTGCGTACAAGCAGATGATGGAGCTGCCCTACTACAACACCTTCTTCAAGACCACGCACCCACCCGTGATCGAGCTGTCGAAGCTGCTGGCCGATGTCACGCCCGTGGGCTTCGAGCATTTCTTCTATTGCAACTCCGGTTCGGAAGGCAACGACACTGTCCTGCGCATCGTGCACCAGTACTGGAATGCACAGGGCAAGCCGGGCAAGAAGTGGATCGTGTCGCGCCGCAATGGCTACCACGGCTCCACCATTGCCGGCGGCAGCCTGGGTGGCATGGGCTATATGCACGAGCAAATGCCCTCGCGTGTCGAGAACATCGCCCACATCGACCAGCCCTACTGGTTCGCCGAAGGCGGCGACCTGACGCCGGCCGAGTTCGGCCTGAAGTGCGCGCAGCAACTGGAAGCGAAGATTCTGGAGCTGGGTGCCGAGAACGTGGGCGCCTTCATCGGCGAGCCATTCCAGGGCGCCGGCGGCGTGATCTTCCCGCCAGAAACCTACTGGCCGGAAATCCAGCGCATCTGCCGCCAGTACGACATCCTCCTGTGCGCTGACGAAGTGATTGGCGGCTTTGGCCGCACAGGCGAGTGGTTCGCCCACCAGCACTTCGGCTTCGAGCCGGACCTGATGACGCTCGCCAAGGGCCTGACCAGCGGCTACGTACCCATGGGCACCGTCGCCATCCGCCGCAAGGTGGCCGATGCCCTGATCGCGGCCGGCGACTTCAACCACGGCCTGACCTACTCGGGCCACCCGGTGGCCGCCGCCGTCGCCGTTGCGAACATCAAGCTACTGCGCGAAGGCGGCATCGTCCATCAGGTCAAGACGGAAACGGGCCCCTACTTCCAGAAGTCGCTGCGCGAAGCATTGTCCGGCAACAACCTGGTGGGCGAAGTGCAGGGCGTGGGCCTGGTGGCAGGTATCCAGTTCACCCAGGACAAGGCCACGCGCAAGCGCTACACCAATGCCTACGAGATCGGCACCATGTGCCGCGACCATTGCTTCCAGAACAACCTGATCATGCGCGCCACCGCCGACCGCATGCTCTTGAGCCCGCCCTTGGTGATCAAGCGCAGCGAAATCGACGAGCTGGTCGAGAAGGCTGCGCACTGTATCAAGCTGACCGCGCAGGATCTGGGCGTGGCTTAACGCCAAGCATGCCAATGAGGAGGTAAGTTAGATGCTGCAGGCGGTTGAGTGGAACTCAACCGCCTGCAGTCTTTTCTGCCGTCTGCTACGCTTGAGTAGCGTGATGCCCGCGTACGACGATGGGTGGCCCAGATGGCGAAATGGTCGGTACTGCTGCTTACATGGCTCGTCGCGGCGACCGTGCGTGCCGAAACGCTTTCCGTCGTCATCGAACAATATGAGCCGTTCGCCATCACGAACGAGCGTGGCGAGTTGACCGGCATCGGCCCGGACATCGCAGCCGAACTCAGCAAGCTCACGGGCTACCAGTTCGATATTGCGATGTATCCGCTCGCGCGTATCCGTGAGCTGTTTGCGCTTGGCAAGGCCGACATCGCGCTGGCCGAATCGCCACCTTGGTGGGATAAGGAGGTCGCCAAGGGCTACACCTTCTCCGAACCCTATGTACACGTGTACGAATATGTGTACTTCCCGGCGGGCAAAGTATTTCCCTGCACCAAGCCGCTAGACCTGGCAGGAAAGATTGTCGGTATCCATCACGGCTACTACTACGCGGCCTTCGACAGCTTGTTCAAGCAAGGCACCGTCAAGGTCGACGAGTCGAACAGTAGCCATGCCTTGCTGCGCAAGCTACTGGCTGGCGAGACCGACGCCATCTTTCTCGATAACTTCGAATTCGGCTTTACCGTACGCAAGTACGGCCTTGCGTCGTCTTCGTTCGAGCGCGGGATGCAGCTGACCGATTCGCCCGTCAGCATCATGGTCCGCAACAACCG
>JAFAKZ010000050.1 GCA_019234745.1 Burkholderiales bacterium | reverse complement strand
CGTACCCTTGCCGAATTCCGATTGGATTTCCAGCGTGCCGCGCAGGGCCTCCACATTGCTCTTCACCACATCCATACCCACGCCGCGACCGGACAGATTCGTCACCTGTGCCGCCGTGGAGAAACCCGGCGCCAGGATAAGCTGGTGGGTGTCGTGCAGGCTGAGGCTGGCACCCTCCGCGACGATGCCCTTCTCGATCGCCTTGCGCAGGATCTTCTCCGGATCCAGCCCGCCGCCGTCGTCCGACACCTCGATGATGATGGCGCCCGACTCGTGGTAGGCCTTGAGCGAGACGGTGCCCTTCTCCGGCTTGCCGCGCGAAGCCCTCACGCTGGCCGGTTCGATACCGTGGTCCATGGAGTTGCGCAGCAGGTGCATCAGCGGGTCGGCCACCTTCTCCACCATGGACTTGTCCAGTTCCGCCTCGGCGCCCGAGATGGTGAGCTGGATTTCCTTGCCCAGTTCGCGCGACACGTCGCGCACCACGCGGGGGAAGCGCGAGAACACCTCGCCAATGGCCACCATGCGCAGGCGCAAGGCCATGTCACGGATGTCTTCCACCAGCACCATCAATTGGGAAGCAACTTCCAGCATGGCCGGCTGCGCCGTCTTGGCTGCCTGCACCTGGTTGCCAGAGCCGGCGATCACCAGCTCGCCCACGCGGTCGATCAGCGCGTCGAGCCGGTCGGACTGCACCTTGAGGCTCTTCGATTCGTTGCTGCGCTTTTCCTCGTCGCGGCGCTGCTTTTCCACGGCGGCCCCGACCACGGCAGGCTCCACCACGCCGGCTTCGACCAGCAGCTTGCCCAGCAAAGGTGGCGTCGGGTCGTCGCTGGCTGCCTGCGAGGCCAGTGCACGCTCCAGTTCGCTTGCCGTCAGCGTGCCGCAGGCGACGAGAATCTCGCCCAGGCGCCCCGTCTCCTCCGGCAGCGATTCGATCAGGGCAAGGAATTCGCTGACCTTGCTGTGCGGCGGCAGGATGGCGATGCGTGCGTTGTCGCCGTAGAACTCGAACACCTCTTCGATTTCTTCCTTGCCCGCCTGCGTCTCCAGTGCTACCTCGAAGCCGAGATAGCACAGCTCGATATCGGCCTCTTGCAGGCTAGGGAGATTGTCCGCAATCGTCTCGACATGCACGATACGGCCGAGATGGTTGAGGTACTGGATGAACTTGAGCGGGTCCATACCGTCGGTCAGCACGCAGGGCGCAAAGCGCAGCGAGACATGCCAGTAGTCCGACAGGATGCCGCCGCCGTCGGCCGTCACATCGGGCTCGCCCTTGGCTGCCACCACCTTGTGCGCCTTGGGTGCTGCATGAGCAGCATCCAGCCAGTTCGACAGGCGCGGGATAAGCGCATTGCTGCGCTCGTTGTCCCCTTCCGTTCCCTCCGCCACGGCGGCGATCAAGCCCGCGATATGGTCCTGGCTTTCCAGCAGCACGCTGGCCAGGTCGGAATCGAACTTGATTTCGCGGTTGCGCAGGCGATCCAGCACGCTTTCCACCACGTGGGTGAAGCGGACAACTTCCTCCAGCCCGAACATACCGGCGGAGCCCTTTATCGTGTGCGCACAGCGGAACAGGGCCGGCAGCTCGTCGCCTTCACTCGTGCCCTCTTCGAGGCGCAGCAGGATGGCCTCCATATCGGCGATCAGGTCGCGCGCTTCTTCCATGAAGACGGCCAACGCGGCCGCCATCGTGTCCTTATCCATATTGCCAGGCTCCTCGTCAGTCTGCGTGCGACGCTATGGTCGCCGTTCTGTCGCTGATTCAGGTGTCACTGCGGGCGCTGATGAACACGGGGTCGCCCAGCGTCTGCCCCAGGTTGGCCAGGTCGATCAATTTCAGCACGACCTGGGAATGGTTGCAGAAGCGCACCTGCTTGCCCTGCTCGCGCTTGGTCATCAGCATCAGCTGCAGTCCGGCCGTGTCGATCTCCGTCACGCCCGAGAGGTCGATGTCGATATTGTCGGCGGCGGCGAAGAGCGCCAGGACCTGCTGGCGGATGTCGGGCACCGTGTAGATGCCCAACTCGCCACTCAGGGCGTGGACGCCGCTGGCGGCATCGGTGCTCAGGGAGTAGCTCATGGTCACATCGCCAGCTTTTCGACCGCGGCCAGCATCTGCTTGGGCTGGAACGGCTTCACCATCCAGGCCTTGGCGCCTGCAGCCTGGCCCGCCTTCTTCTTGTCGTCGGCTACTTCCGTGGTGAGCATGATGACGGGCGCGTTCTTGTAGGTCGGATTCTTCTTCAGCTCGTTGACGAAGGTGAAGCCGTCCATATTCGGCATATTGACGTCGGAAATGACGAGGCTCACGCGTTGGCCCGTCAGTTTGGCCAGCGCGTCTGCCCCATCACTCGCTTCGATCACATCGTAGCCGGCACCCTTCAGCGTCAAAGCGACGACCTGGCGCAAGGAGGCGGAGTCGTCGACGACCAAGATCAGCTTTGCCATGGTATTCCCTCTCTATCTGTCTGCGTTGATGCGCTCACACGGGTGCGAGCTGTTGCTGCTGCGCTTCCCCATCGATCTGCACGATGGCCGACATCTCCTCGATGGAGAGTGCCCGCACCACGTTCAGGATGATGAGGAAGCGGTTTTCGTGGCGCGCCATGCCGGCGATAAAGTCGACATTGATGCGCGCACCGAAGGTGGGTGGCGGTTCGATGCTGCTCTCGGCGATCTCGATCACGGCCGTGACGCGGTCCACCAAGAGGCCGATGACATGCATGGCGCCGCCGTACTCCACCTCCACGATCACATAGCAGCTGCGCCGCCCCACCACCACGGGACTACGGCCGAAGCGTACGGCGAGGTCGAGCACGGGCACGACGGCACCGCGTAGATTGATCACGCCGCACACGGCGTTAGGCATCATGGGGACGGGGGTAGGCATGTCGTATTCGATGATCTCGCGGATGCGCTCGATCTCGATGGCGAAGGCCTCGCCGCCCAGCACGAAGGCCAGGTAGAGCTTGACGCCGGCGGCCGATTTGGCGGC
>JAFAKZ010000551.1 GCA_019234745.1 Burkholderiales bacterium | reverse complement strand
CTCGGCGATCTGGGCACGCAGGCCTTCAGCCTTCTCGACATCGCCGCGGTTGCGTTTGAGCGCACCCTCCAGGTCTTTCAATTGCCTTTGCAGGGCGGCGCGGCTTCGGTTTCCCTGGGAGCGTGCGACCAGCGAATCAAGGTCTTCGTCGCTCAGATAGGCCAACTGCGCCTTGTCGCGGTACAGATCGTCTGTGCGCGCACCTGAGAAGACGACAGGTTCGCAGGGCTTGTCGCAGATAGCATTGCCAACGCTCAGGCGCCCCTCTACGAAGCCCAAGACACCAGCGTCACCGGCGCCGAACAGCGAGAGCAAAGGGTTGCGCTCGCGCCATGCGGCCTCGACAGCCACGCTGGCGCGGTTGGCCTCGGCAACGCCCTTGATACCGCCGAGCGTCAGCAAGTAATGTTGGTCAAGCGAAAATGGCTTTGGGTTGCCACACCTGGCGCTCTCGCGTGCGCGCAGCACATCACGCGCTGCCCGGCGCAAGGTGCCGCGAATGCCGGTTCCGGGGAAGTAAAGATGCACGGCCTCGCTGCCGAACTGCATCGACGGTACCGGCACAGGCTTTTCCGGACCACCTGCCCGGTCGCGCAAGTCCTTGGAACAGGTTGCCAAGGGTTGTACCGAGAACAGATGGCCTGTGATGTCGTAGGTTGCTGGCATCGGCTAAACCACGGGCGTAGTTGGGAATACGGCGGCGACTTGCGCGCCCGACCAGTACGGCACGTCTACCGTCATCGGTGCGACTTCCATATCGACAGCGCCAATCTCTCGCCATAACTCGACCGGCAGCGGTCGAGCCGGTCGCCCACTAGGCGCGATCCATGAATGGTCATTCGATGCTTCGAGATGCACGCCATAAATCTGCCCGGCACCTGCGTTGGCCCGCTTGCCGATGCCGAGCAGGTAGGTGGCAATCAAGTGGACGCAGGCCTCGCCATCGCCCAAGCCCCAGAAGAACACCTCGTCGGCGGCGATGCCGGCATAGCTGCTGAGGTTGGCCTTGTACGCGCCGCGCTGCTGGTCGACAGCCAGATAGCCGTTGCCACGCTTACGGTTGGGGCTGAACAACTCGGGGGAGAGGTCTCGCCGGTGGCGCAACGACATGACGCGATGCACCGGCTCGTGCGCGTAGCGCTTGCTGTAGTGCAGGCTGCTGCCATGGAAAACATCCAGCTCGCGCACCAGGGGAATTTCCGGGATCGTCTCCCTACCGCGTTTGCCCGTCGCCCGAAATACGGCAGCCGATAACAGCCCATCCAACGTCAACGGATGATCGACCGCGAACGGTGTGGCGAGCTGCAGGGCCAGTCGAAATGCCTGTGCCATGCCGCGCCCCTACTGCACGCCGATATGTGCCCATGAGAGCACGGTGTATTCCCCGGAACCTGGGCGGATGTCGGCCTCAGTCAAGGCGTCGCGCAACGCCGGCGTCCCTGCGAGCAGGCTGTTCAACCGGCTCTTCTCGATATGGATTTCTGAGGCGCGGGCCGTGCATAGGCGCCCGTATTGCTGGATGCCCGCCGCGACGGTCTTCCAGGCGATCCCGTCAAATAGGCGTTTTGCGGTACGCAGTTTGCCGAGGTCGAATTGCACGCGCCCGGCTGAGCTGCAAAAGGCACTGCGCGACAAGGCATGGCTCACGCACATCGATGCGATCGGGTTGGCATTGGTGATCACGCCCACCATGAAAGGTGGCTCCGCTTCGGTCAGCAGCCAGTCTGCAATCGCCTTGCGCGGCGAACAGGATTCGGCCGGCAAGACCTCCAACCGCTCCGCCGACGGCATATCTATCCGACCAAGCAGCTTGGATTGACCTGGTCGCGCCATATAGAAGGCATCCAAGCTACCGATGCGTAGCGCCTTGACGCCCGACTGCGTTCGGTGCGGCAGGTGCACGCCCGTGGCCTCCACGGGCGTCAGAGCAGGCGCCAGATGCACGCCAAGATGGTCATACCAGAATTGCAGCGCCTGCATGGCCATTCCTTTTCGTTCGACGCCTGACTACCGTGCACACCGGACCGCGGCCGCAATGGTCGAAGTCCAGACCCACTACCCAGTGACGTAGCCTATCGACTCGCCTGTAAAGAGCAGGTAAAGAAAATATCTTTGCGCAAATTGTCTGCGCCGCTCAGCTATTTCCCCCTGCCCGCTCCTTGTCGGTCTGCCAGCCCCCGCCCAGCGCCTGGTACAAGGCGACCGTATCGGCAAAGCGCGTCGCTTGCGCCTGCAGGCGTGCAACCCGCGCCTGCTGGTAGGCCTGTTCGGCGGTGACGAGGGCCAATGCGTTGACGGCGCCAAGATCAAGTTGACGGCGAGTGAGATCCAGGCTGCGTTTGGTCGCACGC
>JAFAKZ010000190.1 GCA_019234745.1 Burkholderiales bacterium | reverse complement strand
CGCAGGAAGGCCAGCACGATCACGCAGGCGAGCAACAGGCTGTCGTTGTTGACGTAGTGGGCGATACACCAGGCCACCGCCACGCCGACGAAAGCGCCGAATACGCTCTGGAATACGCGGCGCAGGCTGTCCGGTCCGTCCGGGCGGATCACGAACAAGGTGACGGCCGCGACCCAGTAGGGGCGCGGGAAGTGCAGCAGGATGGCGATCCATAGCCCTGCACAGGTGGTGGCGGCAAAGCCGAAGGCGTGTAGCCAGCCGGCATTGTGGCCGCGCATGATCTGATGGAAAGCACGATAGAGCCCGCGGTTGTCGGACGGGATGGCACGCGGCCAGATCAGCGTATCGAGCCAGACGGCGAAAAAGCCCAGCGACAGGCCCAGACCCAGGTAGGGTAGGCCGCCGGGTGGAATCTGCGGCAGGAAGGCGTAAACGAGTAGGATAAGGGCGGAGAGGCGGAAGATGGTTTCAAGTGCGACACCCGTGCCATCGAGCCAACCAATGCCGAAGGTGAGTGTGGCCAGCACCACCCATAGCATCACGTGGTGGGGCCCCAGCCAGCCGCCCAGCACGGCGCAGCTGCCGATCAGCGTGACGCCGGCCAGCTGCGTGTATAGGCGATGGCGGAAGACGCCGCCGAAATCGAGCAGGCTGGCATACAGGCCGCCAACGGCGCCGAACAATACGCCCCAGGTGCTATGCAGCCAGATGGCAGCAAGTACCGCAAGACCGACGCCAAAGGCCGCGCAGGCGGCCTGGCGCCAGGGCGTGGCCGTATCACGTAGGGCAAGCAGGTGGAATGGGATGCGCATTGATGTCAGATCTCAGGCCCGATGCCCATTGTAGCTCGTAGTATCACAACAAGCGCCTACGCGCCAAAGCTGACAAGGAAACCACATGCTGCTGCGCCGCCATTTCGAAGCAGAACACCATCTATTCCGCGATAACTTCCGCCGCTTCCTGCAGGAAGAAGTCATCCCGCACCAACGCAGCTGGGAAGCTGCTGGCCAGGTGCCGAAATCCGTCTGGCGCCGCGCGGGCGAGTTGGGCTTCCTCGCCACCTTCGTCGACCCGGAATATGGCGGCGCAGGTTGCGAGGACTTCCGCTACGAGCAGATCGTGGCCGAAGAGCTGGCCTACGCCAACGAGTGGGGCCTGGCGCTGGGGTTGCACTCCTCACTGGTCGCGCCCTATCTCGCCACCTTCGGCAGCGCAGCGCAGAAGCGCCGCTATCTACCGGGCGTCGTATCGGGCGAATGCGTGCTGGCCGTGGCGATGACGGAGCCAGGCACGGGCTCGGACCTCTCCGCCATCCGCACCCGCGCCGAGGACTGCTGCGACCATTGGCTGCTCAATGGCGCCAAGACCTTTATTTCGAACGGCGTGAATGCGGACCTGGTCATCGTGGCCGCCCGCACGCATCCCACGGAAAAACGCGGCCTGTCCCTCTTCCTTGTCGAAAAGGGCTGGGCCGGTTTCGAAGTAGGCAAGAAGTTGGAGAAGATCGGCCAGCATTCGCAAGATACAGCCGAGTTGTTCTTCCGCGACGTGAAGATCCCGCGCGAGAACCTGCTGGGCGAGCTGCACGGTGGCTTCAAGATGCTGATGCGCATGCTGGCGCCAGAACGGCTCACCTGCGCGGTAGGCGCCGTCGGTGCAGCGCGCTCGGCCTTCGACCTGACGTTGGCCTATGTGAAGGAACGCGAGGCCTTCGGCCAGAAGCTGCTCGACTTCCAGAACACGCGTTTCGAGCTGGCCGCCATCAAGACGGAACTCGACGTGGGCCAGGCCTATGTCGACCGCCTGGTGGTCGAGCATAACCTGGGTGCGCTGGACGCCGTGGACGCCGCAGCCGCCAAGCTCTGGACCACGGAGATGCTGGGCCGCGTGGCCGACCGCTGCCTGCAGCTGTTCGGCGGCTACGGTTATATGGAGGAGTACCCGATCAGCCGGCTGTGGACGGCCGCGCGCGTGCTGCGCATCTATGCGGGTACCAGCGAGATCATGAAGGAGATTATCGGGCGCAGCCTGTGAAGCCGAATCAGCTGGATGGGCAGGCAATATGTTCCGCTCGGCCGGTGCCATTTTGCAGCGAGGCAAGCACCACCGGTTTGCCGGCCTGATCGCTACCGACATAGATTCCGATGGGGCGCTGCGTATTGGGGTTGCCATTCCACGCCAGGCCGGTGCTGATGCCCTGCGTCAGCGTCAGGTTGAAACGCTTGCCAATCTGATCCAGCTCCTCGCGCGACACGCTCTTGAGTAGCGTACCGGTCGTTGACGTGAATACCGATTGCGAGTTGTAGGTGCTGCGACGGCCGCGGTACGACTGCGTATAGGACTGGGTGTAGACAGCAGAGGGCATCGCGTTGGGGTTGAATGTCATAAAGCTGTAGCGACCGGCCGACTGCTGGATCGCAAACTTCGTCGTAGGCGCACCGCCGTAGCCGACGAAAGGTACCTTGGCTTCAAAACATCCAGCGAAAGTCTGATTGTATGCCACATCCGTCTTCACACTTACAGAGGACTTGTCGCACGGCGTGTCTTGATAGACGGGGGCGCCATCCTTCACGCATTTGTACATTTCGGCATGCGCCGTCGTGACGGCCAATAATATAAACCAGCAGCGATTCAATGGATTCACCTATGTGTAGCAAGTACTTGGAGCGCCGCCATTTTATTACAGTAGCGAGGGCGGCGAGAGAATTTCACACCCTACTCGCACCGGAGTCAGCATGAGTCCCATCCGCACGGCATTCGAGGCCTGGGCCGTCACCGTCACCTGGGGATATGACAGCGAGGGCTATCCGCTGGGGTTGAATACCGAAACACAGGCCGGCCGAGCGCGGCGCTTGGGTTACGACTGGCGAACGCAAAACCGCAAGGAGCAGGCGGACGACTATTGGTCGGACGATACGCACCTTGCCTGGCTGGCTTGGCAGGCAGCGTTGGCGAGCCGAGAATCATCGCCGCCGCAATTGCCCTAGTAAGACATGTAGGTTGGGCCGAGCGCAGCGATGCCCAACGTTTACCGCGATAAAGCGCGGAACGGCGAGCACCCCACAAGTCAGCTATGCGGCGCTGCGGGCCCTCGTTGGGCAACATCGCCAAAGGGCGCGGCAAACGTTGGGCATCGCTGCGCTCAACCCAAGCTACGGGGAGGCGACGGCCCAAATAGCGTGGCAGCAATTAAAAAGCCCCGCACCGGCGGGGCTTCCCATTTCAACCACTGCAACGATCAGGCCGGCTCCGCCGCGATCTCGACAATTTCGAGCTTGACCTCGTCCTCGTCGTCCATATCGATCGTGACCTCGCCACCGCCCGACAGGCGGCCGAACAGCAGCTCGTCGGCCAGCGCCTTGCGGATGGTGTCCTGGATCAGGCGTGCCATCGGGCGGGCGCCCATCAGTGGGTCGAAGCCCTTCTTGGCCAGGTAGGCCTTGAGCGCTTCGCTGAAGTGGGCTTCCACCTTCTTCTCGTGCAACTGGCTTTCCAGCTGCATGAGGAACTTGTCGACCACCTGCAGGATGATCTCCGGCGTGAGGGCGGCAAAGCTGATGATGGCATCCAAGCGGTTGCGGAACTCAGGCGAGAACAGGCGCTTGATTTCCTGCAGCTCGTCGCCAATGGCCTTGCTATTGGTGAAGCCGATGGACGACTTGTTCAGCGCTTCGGCACCCGCGTTCGTCGTCATGATGATGATGACGTTGCGGAAGTCCGCCTTGCGGCCATTGTTGTCCGTCAGCGTACCGTGGTCCAGCACCTGCAAGAGCACGTTGAAGATGTCCGGGTGCGCCTTCTCGATTTCGTCCAGCAGCAGCACGGCATACGGATGCTTGGTAATCGCTTCCGTCAGCAAGCCACCCTGGTCGAAGCCGACATAGCCGGGAGGTGCGCCGATCAGGCGGCTCACGGCGTGGCGCTCCATATACTCCGACATATCGAAGCGGATCAGCTCGATGCCCAGCGTGTAGGCCAGTTGCCTTGCCACTTCCGTCTTGCCCACACCCGTGGGGCCGGAGAACAGGAAGCCGCCGATGGGCTTCTGTGGGTTACCCAAACCGGCACGCGCCATCTTGATGGCGGCTGCGAGCGCGTCGATGGCCTTGTCCTGGCCGAACACGACGTTCTTCAGGTCACGGTCCAGCGTCTTCAGCGCGTTGCGGTCATCCGAGGACACATTCTTCGGCGGGATGCGGGCGATCTTCGCCACGATCTCTTCCACCTCGACCTTGCCGATGGTCTTCTTCTGGCGCGACTTCGGCAGGATCTTCTGTGCGGCACCGGCCTCGTCGATCACGTCGATGGCCTTGTCCGGCAGATGGCGGTCGTTGATGTACTTGGCGGAAAGCTCGGCAGCCGTCGACAGCGCGGCGGCCGTGTACTTCACGCCGTGGTGCTCCTCGAAGCGCGTCTTCAGGCCCTTGAGGATTTCCACCGTCTGCTCGACCGTCGGCTCGATCACGTCGATCTTCTGGAAGCGGCGGCTCAGCGCGTTGTCCTTCTCGAAGATGCCGCGGAATTCCGTATAGGTGGTCGCGCCGATGCACTTGAGCTGGCCATTGCTGAGCGCCGGCTTCAACAGGTTGGATGCATCGAGCGTGCCGCCCGAGGCCGCACCGGCACCGACGACGGTATGGATTTCGTCGATGAACAGGATGGCGTGGCGGTCTTCCGTCAGCTGCTTGAGCACGGCCTTGAGGCGCTGCTCGAAATCACCGCGGTACTTGGTGCCGGCCAGCAAGGCGCCCATATCGAGGGCGTACACGGTGGCGTCGGCCAGGATATCGGGCACGTCGCCTTCCACGATGCGCTTGGCCAGGCCTTCGGCGATGGCCGTCTTGCCCACGCCTGCCTCACCCACCAAGAGCGGGTTGTTCTTGCGGCGGCGGCACAGCACTTGGATGACGCGCTCGATCTCATCGTCGCGGCCGATCAGCGGGTCGATGCGACCCTGCGCTGCCGCCTGGTTGAGGTTGAGCGTAAAGCTCTCCAGTGCGCCGTGCGTCTGCGCGTCGGCCTCGGCATCGTGCTCGCCTTCCGGCTTGGGCGCACCCTGGTTGCCGGCGGGCGGCGCTACCTTGCTGATGCCGTGCGAGATGTAGTTGACCACGTCGAGCCGGGTGATGCCCTGCTGGTGCAGGAAATACACGGCGTGCGAATCCTTTTCACCAAAGATGGCGACCAGCACGTTGGCGCCCGTAACTTCCTTCTTGCCGGACGACTGCACGTGCAGGATGGCGCGCTGGATCACACGCTGGAAGCCGATGGTCGGCTGCGTTTCCACCTCGGCCGTGCCGGCCACCAGCGGGGTATGTTCGGCGACAAAGTCCGTCAGCTCGCGCCGCAGGGGCTCGATCTTGGCGCCACAGGCGCGCAGCACCTCGGCTGCCGACGGGTTGTCGAGCATCGCGAGCAGCAGGTGCTCCACGGTGATGTACTCGTGGCGCTTCTGCCGCGCCTCCATGAACGCGGTATGGAGGCTAACTTCCAGTTCCTGCGCAATCATCAGCTTTCCTCCATTACGCACTGCAGCGGGTGCTGGTGCTGCCGTGAAAAATCCATTACCTGTGCCACCTTCGTCGACGCGATGTCCTTGGGGAAGACACCGCACACACCTTTGCCCTCCGTATGCACTTTGAGCATTACGCGCGTAGCGCGTTCGCGATCCATGGCGAAAAACTGCTGCAGCACAACGATAACAAAATCCATCGGGGTAAAGTCGTCGTTTAGCAGCAAAACTTTGTACAACGGCGGCGGTTTTACCTGGGTAGTCGACTTCTCAAGTTCGACCCCGTTATCGGGCTGAATTGCCATGGTTCCCTGTTACGTAGAAGAGCAGTTGCTACCGTACCTTAATTTTGGCCCGCTATGCGCGCATTTCAAGTGATGTATTTCCCCTACAACTCATCGGAAAACCGCCGGAGGGCGCTTGACGACGACATTGTAAAGGGCGTACAAGGCCAGCGTTTGGATTCAAGTTGGAAGCTAGTACCGGCTGTCGGCTGTACGCTTGTCGTAATACCTGAAAGTGCCAGTCTTGCGAGCCTTGAACCATAACAAACACCGAAGCGGTGTTTCGCTTCAGTCGTAATAGCTTATTCGAGGAAACAACGATGGCAACTGGTACCGTCAAGTGGTTCAACGACGCTAAGGGTTTTGGCTTCATTACGCCGGACGATGGTGGCGAAGACCTGTTCGCGCACTTCTCCGCGATCAACATGCAGGGTTTCAAGACCCTCAAAGAAGGCCAGAAGGTGTCTTTTGAAGTCACCCAAGGCCCGAAGGGCAAGCAAGCGTCGAACATTCAGGCTGCCTAAACGCCTGTTGGTTCCCGCACTGCTGAAGAAAACCCCGCCGCGGCGGGGTTTTCTTTTGTCCCTTTGCGGGGATATTCCCGACGAACGGAAGCGCTCGCCGTTCGTCGCCCGACGCTCGGTCAGCGTTCTTGAA
>JAFAKZ010000257.1 GCA_019234745.1 Burkholderiales bacterium | reverse complement strand
GAACTGGCTAACGACAGCACCAGCGATGACTTGACCACCAAGGTCACGACCTCGCTCAAAGGAATGGGCCAGGAGGCGGCGCGCTGGATGATCCACGATGCGCTAAGCCGCGGGCTGAAGTCGATCAATGTTGGCCTGCTGCCTGGTCCCCGCGGCGCCGGGTGGGTAAGCGGCGAGGTCGATGGAACCCGTGAAGTACTGAGTAAGGCGCCGATCCCGGTCACTATTGTGGATGTGAGTTATGGCGACAGCGAACGCCGTCTGCAGGGACGCCTTGCCAGTCGATTGCTGAGAGACCATGGCGAATCGCTCGATTACATCATTGGCTGCACGGGTTGCGCCCCGCCCGCGGCGGCAGAGGTCAGGAAGGCCGGGCTCCAGAATCAAATAAAAGTTATCGCGTATGACCTGACCGGCGAGATCGCCGGGATGATTCAGCAGGGGTATATTTCTGCTGCGGCAGATACCAAGGCAGTGAGCCAGGCGCGAGTTGTCACCGATGCTGTCGTCGATTTTCTGGAGGGGCGCGATGGCCCCGTTCCTCACACGATCTTGATAAAGCTAGGTCTGCTGGACCAATTCAGCTTCGCTTCATACAAATTCGACGCCACCATCGCCCCTGATGATTTCGTTCCGGTGTTTTCGTACAGTCCGCCGGGCGAAAAATAGTTTCACTTAGTCGGATATCGGCTGATGGCTGCTTGCGCACAGCGGCAGCGTCGCAGTCCGGCGTGCCGGCACTGCAATGGTCGCCGTGCATCGGGGACCATGGTGCTGACTTCATCCTCGCGCCGCTGACCGCGGACTGCGCAAGAGGCATCGCACCTCGGGGCACCATGCTCGGCCGGGACGACTCCTGCGCGCATGAGTCGTTCACGGGCGGTGAACATTGACTTCAAATCCCCAGGATGCGCGGCAGGCAAGGCGGGTCAGAGAATCGCGGTCGGAACGGGCATCAGGTACCGATGCCGTCCAGCACCACTCGGCTAAATGGAGCATCGCTATGGCTAAAGTTCTCGTTCTCTATCACAGCATCTACGGACACATCGAAGCGATGGCAAACGCCGTCGCCAAGGGCGCTCGCGAAGTTGCCGGCGCGACCGTCGACATCAAACGCGTCCCGGAGACGATCCCCGAGGAGCTCTTCCTCAAGTCCGGCGGCAAGGCCAACCAAGCCGCGCCCATCGCCACACCGGGCGAACTGGCGAACTACGACGCGATCATCTTCGGCACGGGCACCCGGTTCGGCAACATGACGGGCCAGATGCGCAGCTTTCTTGACCAGACCGGCGGGCTCTGGATGAGCGGCGCGCTGGTCGGCAAGGTCGGCTCGGTCTTTGCGAGCAGCGCCACGCAACACGGAGGCCAGGAGAGCACCATCCTGACCTTCCACCCGACGCTCCTGCATCACGGCATGGTCATCGTCGGCCTGCCGTACGCCGAGCCTCGCCAGATGGGCCTGGACGAAATCAAGGGCGGCAGCCCCTACGGCGCGTCGACCATCACGGGCGGGCAGGGCGAACGCCAGCCGAGCGCGCAGGAATTGGGCATGGCCGAATTCCAGGGCCGCCACGTGACCACCATCGCCACCAAGCTGTTCGGTTGATCGATAGTCATCCCTGCGGCCTCAAGCCGCAGGTGTTCGACGGGCCTGGCATTGCCAGGCTTTTTGTTGTCCGCTGGCGGGCTGTTTCGTTCCTCGGCTGTTGCCGGTTTCAAAGACACCTTGTCAAGGCGGATCTGCGTGCAAGTGACCCGGCGGTGCCGGAGCCAACTTGGCTGCCGCAGACCAATTTGGTCCCGCGAATTGCGCGCCTGCTTTCGGGCGCAGAATACGGCGCACGCCGAACGGACACCCCGGGTTAGAGCCGGGATGGTGGCGAGTTCGCGTTCCCTCTGGAGAGACCGTAATGCGCATCTTCGCCGAGACGAGACGTGACTTTCTTCTGATGGGCGTGGCTGCCGCCGCAGCAGCGCCGATGTGGCTCATGCCGTCGAGGGCACGAGCCGCGACGCCACTGATGCTGCCGCCGCTGCCCTATGCCGAGAATGCGCTGGATCCGGTCATCTCGGCCAACACCGTTGGTTTCCATTACGGCAAGCATCACCGGGCTTATTTCGACAATCTGAACAAGCTGCTCGCCAATACGCCCCTGGCCGAGCAAAGCCTGGAGCAAATCGTCCGCGCTACCGCCGGGCAGTCCGACAAGTCGGCCATCTTCAACAACGCTGCACAGGCCTGGAACCACACCTTCTACTGGAACAGCCTTCGCGCGAGCGGCGGCGGCAAGCCTGGGCAAGAACTGGGCGAACGCATCGACAAGGATTTCGGCAGCTTCGACGCCATGCGCAAGGAGCTAATTACGGCGGCGACGACCTTGTTCGGCAGTGGCTGGGCCTGGCTCGTGCTCGCCGACGGCAAGCTCAAGGTGGTCAAGACGGGCAATGCCGACAACCCAATGACCCAAGGCATGAAGCCGCTGCTGACCATCGATGTCTGGGAGCATGCCTACTACCTCGACTATCAGAACCGCCGCGCGGACTATGTGAACGCGGTGCTGGACAAGCTCGTGAACTGGGAGTTTGCCGCGAGCAACCTGGCTGCCTAAAGCGTTGCACGCGACGGCCGGGGCAGATCTACGCCTTCAGCAACAAGAACCCGCGGGCGAGAATCGCGCATGACATTCCGAACCGTCATCGTCGCCGGCGCCACGGGCCTGGTGGGCAGGGAAATCCTTGCGGGTCTGCTGGCCGACACGAGCGTCGCCGCAGTGCATGCGCTCGGCCGTAAGGCGCCCACGATCCAGGATCCCAAGCTGACGGCGCACATCGTCGACTTCACCGCACTGCCCACGCTGCCACCCGCCGACGAGGTCTACCTGGCGCTCGGCACGACCATCAAGGTCGCTGGCAGCCAGGCCGCCTTCCGCGCAGTCGATTACGACGCCAATCTCGCTGTCGCGAAAGCCGCGCTGGCCGCGGGTGCGCGCAAGCTGGGCCTGGTGAGCGCGATGGGTGCCAGCGCCGGCTCCAAGGTCTTTTACAACCGCGTCAAGGGTGAACTCGAAGACGCGCTGTCGGCGCTGCCGTTCGAAGGCGTCGTCATCGCGCGCCCATCGCTCCTGGTCGGCAACCGCTGGGCGCTGGGGCAGCCCGAGCGGCCCGGCGAGGCGATCGGCTTCGCGCTGGCCAAGCTGCTGGATTTCCTCATTCCCGCGAACTACAAGCCG
>JAFAKZ010000228.1 GCA_019234745.1 Burkholderiales bacterium | reverse complement strand
TTCTCCTCCGACATCTGCGCAATCGCTTCGACGCGCTTCGCCATATTCGTACTGGCCTGGCTCTGCTCCTGTGTGGCCAATGCAATGTCGCCGATAGTGCTGACGACCTCGGCGGCACTTTGCTCGACGGCGCTGATGGTGTTCGATGCGCGTTCCGAGGCGGAGACGACATCGGCTACCACCTCGCGGCTGGACCGCATACTGGCCATGGCTTCGCTGGCGCCGTTCTGGATGCGCGCGATCATCGAAGAGATTTCGGTGGCGGAGTTCGTGGTGCGCTCGGCCAGTTTGCGCACTTCGTCGGCCACCACAGCAAAGCCGCGCCCCTGTTCGCCGGCGCGGGCGGCTTCGATGGCGGCGTTGAGCGCCAACAGGTTGGTCTGATCCGCCACCTCTTTAATAACCGTTGCGATGGAACCGATCTGCTGGGCGAGGTCGGATAGGTGTTCCATATCGCCGGCCGATTGGGTCACCCGCTCGTTTACCTGCGTGACCAGGCGGCTGGCGCCTTCCACATCGCCCTTGCCATCCTTGGCCTTGCTGCCTGCGTCGTTAGCGCGCGTGCTGGCCAGCTTGGCGTTGTCGGCGATGTGATTGATGCTGACGGTGAGTTGCTCCACCGTGGCAGCGGCATTTGATGTCGCATCGACCTGCTGCTCGATACTGGACGACACCTGCTCGGTCGAGGTGGCCAGCTCCTCGGCCGTGGCGGCAACGGACTGCGCCGAATTGACGATGCCGTTCATGGTTTCCTTGAGCTTTTCCTGCGCGGCCAAGAGGGATCTCATCATCCTGGCGACTTCGTCATTACCACGTGTATCGATGCGGCCCGTGAAATCGCCGTTACTGATCAAGGTCATGGCATCGCTTGCAACGCGCAGCGAGCGCACGATGCCGCCCACCACCATGAGTCCGATCACGCT
The DNA here is from genome assembly GCA_019234745.1 of Burkholderiales bacterium. Lineage (GTDB taxonomy): Bacteria > Pseudomonadota > Gammaproteobacteria > Burkholderiales > Chitinimonadaceae > JAFAKZ01. The sequence goes on along the minus strand of JAFAKZ010000228.1, from coordinate 1,710 downwards.
CAGCAAGAGGGCGACGGTAATTGATATCCCGAGCGACACCATTAAAGCCATGTGCTTGGTGGCCTGCGCGTCTTCGGCCGCCTTCTTGCCCAATTTGACGTTGTAGGCGAACTGTTCGTCGATGGACGCCTGTACGCCATCGACCAGTTGTGCGGCAGCCGCGTTGGCCTGCTTGACCTGCTCCGCGTCGTTTGCTTTCACGGCCGCAACCATGGCCTCGGCCTTCGACTCATAGGTGGAATATTGCTCTACCGTATGCTGGAGCATGGCCTTGTCCGTGTCGTCCGTGAGCAGGCGTTCGTAGTTCTTTGCCGCTTGCCGAACACCGGCCCGACTGGCGTTGATCTTTTCCTCCATGGCCGCCTTTTCTTCGTCGGTCGTCGCCAGCGCATATTTGTTCACGTAGACGCGCACCATCAGGAACTTGTAGCGGAGGTCGTCCAGCACCACCAGGCTGGGAACGGTATTCACATTACCGAAGTCGGCCGATTCGTAGACCTTGTTCATCTGCACGATGGAGACGGCGATCATCATCGCCATGCCAAGTAACGCCAACACAACCAGCGCCAATATCTTGGCCCTGATGGAGAACTGCCCCAGAAAACCGGACATGGTTGATTTCCTTGTCTGAATGAACCGACGCGCGACGACGGCCTCCCGCTTCGTCGTCTACGCGCTCGTTTGGCTGGATTGCCCAGCCGACACTGGTGCAGTGTGGTGGATATGTTGATGCGCGCGACCTTGCAAACAGCAAGGCAAGCGTGTCGGACGCACCCCTACCCCAATCGTTTTCTTCACCCAGCTTAGATTGCCCGCCAGAGCGATTGCAAGAATGGTCAATACATTGATGCAATTTAGTTTTATTGCGCGGCGACGGCTTGATCCGAGCAACTTGCCCGCCACATCCATGCCGACGTGCGGTCGCCCTACCCATGGACCAGCCAATGCCGGCGGCTGGCACGTCAGCGCGTACAAGCAACAAATTTTGTCTACATTCAGATAACCGTTCGGCGCTTTCCCGCAATCAGTTGCCTTGCACGGATACGTCACCGACCAACATGAGCCCAGGGAGACAGGCAGTGCAGCTTCGCATACGAGGAACAATACGTCGCACACGATCAGGCAAGAGGAACGGGCGATGAGTCTCGGCGACGAGATGCTGTTCCTGCAGCTGTTCCAGTCACACCCCATACCGATGTGGATCTACGATGTCGCCAGCTTGCGCTTCGTCGTCGTCAACGCGGCGGCGGTCGCAAACTACGGCTACACCGAGGCAGAATTCCTGGCCATGACGATCGCCGACATCCGCCCCCCCGAGGATCTCGAACGGCTGCACAGCAATCTCTCCGCGACGCCGCAAAAGGGCTACGCCAACGCCGGCATCTGGCGCCACCTTAAGCGCAATGGCGAGCAGATGGACGTCGAGATCACCTCGCACTCCATCAATTACCGGGGCGCGAACTGCCGCTTTGTGGTGGCACACGATGTGACGCAACGCTTGCAGGCCGAACAGAAGGTGGCTCGGCTCACGCGCATTTATTCTGTGCTCTCGGGCATCAATACGGCGATCATGCGGATACGCAGCCGCCAGGCGCTGCTGGAGGAAGCATGCCGTATCGCCGTCGACAAGGGCGGCTTCCAATTGGCATGGATAGGCGAGATCGACCCGAGGACGCAGGACGGGCAGGTTGTAGCCTGGTACGGCAACGG
>JAFAKZ010000481.1 GCA_019234745.1 Burkholderiales bacterium | reverse complement strand
CGAGATGCGGTTGTAGGGCACCCACTGGTGCTTCAGCTCCGCCTTCGGGTCCTTCTGCTGCAGCACGTCGCGCTGCTCGTCCATAAAGGCCGTATCGTCCGGATTATGGTCGCGCCACCACCAGACGTGGGCGAAGATCCATATCTGATAGGCAATGAACAGCAGGATAAGCGCCAGCACGATGCGGCTGGCGATGCGGAAGAATTTCATGGCGGGGGATTATAACTACCACAACTGTAGGTCGGAAAAGCGTAGCGCCTTCCGACGCATGGAATCTTGGAGCGACATCGATTGGTAAGACAATGCAGACCAGTAAACAAGTGCGCAGGCAATCGGCAAGGTCAGCGTAACGCACAGCCATACCATGCGTCGGAAGGCGCTACGCTTTTCCGACCTACGGGATATGCGGCTCCTAACCTAGGTCAGCCCGTGATTCGCCACATAATCATAGATATCTTGATAGTCGTAGCCACTGCGTTCACATATCAAGCGATTTGCCAAAGAAAGCGCGTCCTCGGACGAACCTTTGGCGCTCGCCAAGGCCTCAATTGCATTTGCTACATCATTTGCCCCAATGGCCGAATAAGCTCGCACAAATAGATGCAACGAACCAATACCGTACCTATCAATGAGCGAGTCGATGCCGTTCATGTCGCAGAATGCTTCCGCCTCGGCTACCGCGTAAACCACTTGCTGTGCGCCGCTGAGAGACCTCAGCCCATCGCGCTCGCCTGCGCTTATCGCATGGTTTATGTAATCGTCTATGCTCATTCGGAACGATACGGTCTCAATCGACTTGCTACTAAGTCGGCAGTGCATAGGCCAGCGCGACCCAGCAATTCAGATGGCTACGTCAATGCCGTCGCCGCCTGGCCGCCCGCACCATCACGCGCATGAACTGCGTCTGCTTGGCAAAATCGCGGCAGTAATGGCAGATAAACAGGTGCGTGCGCAGCTTCAGCCATTCGATAGGCCCCAGCTTGCGGTCCAGCCGATCTGAAATGGCGTAGGTCGCCTCTTTGCAACTCATCTTCATGCGCGCGCCTCCTGGCCGAACCAGTTTTTCTCCAGGCACTGCCGCAGGCCCAGGCGGGCGCGATACAGCAGTACTGAACAGTTAGTCGCGCTGATGTCCAGGTTCTGACAGATTTCGTCGATGTCGTAGCCCAGTGCTTCACGCATGGCGAACACCATGGCCGTGCGCTTGGGCAGGCGTTCGTTGCATTCCTCGTATACGCGCCAGAAGTCCTGCTGCTCCAGCGACTGCTCCGGGTGCTCCCAGGGGCGCGGGCCGTCCGAGCCCCAGTGGCCCTGCTTGTCGAACAGGCAGTCGAAGTCGCCGGCCGGGTCTTCCTCGTCCTCGTGCGATTCCAGCAGGAAGGGGTCGCGGCAGGCGCGGCGCTGGGCGTCGATGATCTTATGCTTGAGGATGCCGGTGAGCCAGGTCTTGACGCTGGATTGCGCGGCAAAGCCTTCCTTGGCCTGGAGCGCAGCGAGCAGCGTGTCCTGCACGGCCTCTTCGGCCAGGTCCTCATCGCGCAGGCGGTACAGCGCATAGCGCAGCAAATAGTCGCGGAACTCGGCCAGTTGCTGGTCGTTCGGTTGGGAGTTGTTCAAGGGGAATCTCCAAGGGTAACGGCGATGTTACCGCTTGTATGTGACGGCGGGTATCTGAATACAACTCAGGCGATTGCTATTTCCACACGGTTCCGTCCGCCCTGCTTGGCTCGGTACATGGCCTCGTCGGCGCGGTCGATGGCGGGGTGGATGTCGTCCTCGTCTTTGTAGGCGGCAACGCCGAAGCTGGCTGTGATGGCGACGAGCCGCCCATCCTCCAGCGTGAGCGGGGCATCCTCGATGGCCTGGCGGATGCGTTCGGCTGCCTCCATGGCCTGCTGCAGAGAGGTTTCGGGCAGCAGGGCGACGAACTCTTCACCGCCGATGCGAGCCGGCAGGTCGGGCTGGCGCAGGGTTACCTGCAGGATGCGGGCGGCGCGCTCCAGCACGGCGTCGCCCACGTGGTGGCCGTAGTTGTCGTTCACCGCCTTGAATTTGTCGATATCCATGACCACGACGGAGAGCGGGCGATGGTAACGCCGTGCCTGGTCGCAGGCGGCTTCAGAACGGGCGAAGAAATAGCGTCGGTTGGCCAGCCCCGTGAGCGCGTCGGTGCTCGCTTCCACGGTCAGGCGATGCTCGAGCACCTTGCGTGCATCGATATCGGCAAAGCCCAGCAGAAAGCCCTGCCCGCCCACACCGGGCAAGGCGGTGGCCGACACCAGGCCCCAGAAGTTATGGCGGCCGTCCGTAAGCTGCAGTTCACGCTCGTGTATACCGCCGCTCTTAGCCGCATCGTCAAGCAGTCGCGTAGCGTCGGAGGGGTCGACGAACAGCTCCACCACCGGGTGCCCAGCCGCTTCACCGTGCTCGCGGCCGAATAGCTGCTCGAAGTCACGATTGGCGTAGGTAACGGCGGGCGGCGTACCGGATACCTGAACCATGGCGGCGGGCGCCAACTCGATAATCTGGCGATGCCGTGCCTCGCTTTCGCGCAGTAACGCCTCGCTCTCACTCAGGCGTTCTGCCTGCCGCGCGGCGTTGAGCAGCATGATGGTAAGCGCGGCGCCGAACAGGCAAACGACGAGCCCCACCAGGAAATAGCGCAGCGTCTGCGTCCGCCACTCGGCCAGCGCATCCGTTTCGGCAATGCCCACCACCAGCACCACGTGGTAATCCTGCAGCCGCCGCCAGGCGGTGATGCGGCGCGTGCCATCCAGTTCAGATACGAGGATGGAGGTATCGGGCAGAGGCCCCGTCTCCGTATGCGGATGACCGTACTGGCTGCCGACGGGGAAGTCAGGCAGTTCTGGATGACGCGCGATCAGGCGGTAGTGGTCGTCTGTCAGCACGACGATGCCTTGCGGCCCCAGTTTCAGCGGCGCGAACATGGCGTCGAAATAGCTAGAGCGCAGCCAGCCCACCGAAACTGCCGCCAGCTTGCCGCCCTCGTCGCGCACGGCCCGCCCCATGAGCACGCCCGGCTCGTGCAGTTGCGGCATCACCTGCGGGCTGGACATGGCCATTTCCGGGGCACGCACGCCGCCCAGCTCAGCCAGGTAGGATTCGCCCGCCTGGCTGACACTACCGTCGCCCAGCATGGTGTACTGGATGCGCCCCATCGGGTCAAGAAAGCCGATATTGGCCAGTGAAGAACCGCGCTGCCACTTATCGAACAGCAGCTTGCGCAGGGCCTTGCCTGATTCGCTTTGCGGGTCGGGCAGCCCCTTTTGCATATCGACGTGCAGGGCCACATCGTCGAGCAGGAAGTCGGCCGACTGGAAGGCGGCGCGTACGCGCTCTTCCAGTAAACTCGCCAGGTTCGCCGCCTGCTGCGCGCCTTGCTCCATGGCGCGGGCATGGCTGGCCTGTACCACGTACAGCAGGAAAGACAGGACGATCGCCACCAGCGCCAGGACGAGCGAGATCAGGAATACGTGGTGGTGGGTGACTTTTCTGGCTTCATGCATATCGCTACCGTTATAGCTTGATTGGCAAGATGCAATACAAGATGTAACTGTGCATGGCGCCCTAGAACCAGCGCGCGCTGTCGCCGTCCGCCGCATGATGCGCCAGGATGCGCTGGAATACGGCCGGGTCCTTGCGGTAGGTGAGCTCGCCCGTCTGTGGCTTGTGCCAATCCCACAGGCGCGATACCCAGAAGCGCAGGGCGGCAGCGCGCAGCATATGGTTCCAGCTGTCTTTTTCCGCCTGGTTCAGCGGCCGTACTGTCTGGTAGCCAGTACATATTGCCTGGGCGCGCGCCTCATCGATAGCGCCGTCCGGTAAGCTGCACCAATCGTTGAGCGAGATGGCCAGGTCGAAGATCAGCACGTCGTTGCAGGCGTAGTAAAAGTCGATGAAGCCGCCGATATGCTCGCCGGCCATCAATACATTGTCGCGGAACAGATCGGCGTGGATTACGCCCGAGGGCAGGTGATCGAAGCGGTGGCGCGCCTGCAGGCCCACCTCGGCGCGCAGCTGCGAGGCATCGGCCGCGTTCAGGTAGCCGTATAGCTGCGTGGCCGCGCCCCCCCACCAGGACGGCCCACGCGGATTGCGCATGCGGCCCGCGTAGGTCTCGCCGGCCCGGTGCATCTGTGCCAGCATGGCGCCCAGGGCGTGGCACTGCGCCGCGCTCGGCACCTCCACCGGCGCCCCTTCCAGCCAGTTGACGATGATGGTGGGCCGGCCGTTGAGCTGGTCTATCATCTCGTCGCGCAGATTGGCGATGGGCGAGGCGCAGGCGATGCCGTGATGCGCCAGGTGTGCCATCAGGTTCACATAGAAGGGCAGCTCGCTCGCCTGCAGCGTCTCGAACAAGGTGAGCACGTAGCGGCCCTGCGTCGTTGTCACGGCATAGTTTGTATTGGTCACGCCTTCCGCAATGCCGCGCAGCTCGACCAGGTCACCCAGGGAATAGCGCTTGAGCCAAATGCGCAGGTCATCGGGGGCGACGGTGGTGAAGACGGACATGGCTTGCGGACCTATCTCAATACGTGGTTATGACATGCCACCAGTCAGGGCAGCCTCGGGCGTGTGAAAGGTGAAACGTGAGGCGTAAGAGGTGGCTTTTCTACGGCTCCGCCGCCACGTTTCACAGGCGCTGCGCGCCATCACGTTCACATTTAGAACGTCTTGATAGTCCAGCGCGGCGGCTGCAGCGGATCGGTATCGCGGTGCACGAAGGTACCGGCGCCGGTCTCGTCCAGCAGGTAATAGGCCGGACCCACCGCGGGCTGTACCTTCTGCATGTAGACGCGGCCGCCGATACGGTACTCCGTTATGGTGGCATCCGCCTTCTTCGTCACCACGATTTCCGGCTCGACATTATTCTGGTCGTCGTTCGTCGTGGGCGGCATCGGTGGTGGTGGCGGGATGTCGTCCTTCTTCGGGTCGGCCGCGTAGGCGGCGCCGGCGGCGCTCAGTAGGGCAATGGCAAATAGCATACGCATGGTGTCTCCTCCTTGCTTAGAGACTCAACTGCATTTCACGCTCGGCCGGGCTCATGGCGAAGCCGCGCGTCTCATAGAACTTGAAGATAGAATCGACGATGGCACGAGGCTCGTCGATGATCTGCATCAAATCCAGGTCTTCCGGATTGATCATGCGCTCGGTGAGTAGCGTCTGGCGGAACCAGTCCAGCATGCCGCTCCAGAAGCTCGCGCCCACCAAGATGATGGGAATACGGCGGCTCTTACCCGTCTGGATCAGCGTCAGCGCCTCAGACAGCTCGTCCAGCGTGCCGAAGCCGCCCGGCATCACCACATAGGCTGTCGCATTCTTGACGAACATGACCTTGCGCGCGAAGAAGTGGCGGAACGTCTGGCTCACATCCTGGTAGGGGTTGCCGTTCTGCTCATGCGGTAGCTGGATGTTAAGGCCGACGGACGGCGAGCGGCCGTAGAAGGCGCCCTTGTTGGCCGCTTCCATCACGCCCGGTCCACCGCCCGAGATCACGGAGAAGCCG
>JAFAKZ010000311.1 GCA_019234745.1 Burkholderiales bacterium | reverse complement strand
TGGCTCGTCCGGAAATCTTCACCAGCGCCTTCAAGGTGTTCAAGCGCAAGAACGGCGACGAGGCGAAGTCCGACGTGCTGGGCCATATCGAGCTGCCGCTCAAGGTTTCCTTCGTCGGCGTGCCCATCTTTGCCGCACTGGGCGCTTGGGCCACGCACGACTTCTTCGGCGTGCCCTGGCTGTTGTGCGTCGTTTCGCTGCCGCTGATCCTGGTGCTCACCGTGATCTGTACCAATTCCATGGCGCTTACGTCGTGGACGCCCACGGGGGCGCTGGCCAAGATCACCCAGTTCACGGTTGGCGCCATGGATCGCTCCAACCCAGCCAACAACCTGTTCCCGGCCGGCATGACCTCGGAGATCGCGGCCAACGCGGCCAACCTGCTGTCCGACATCAAGCCGGGCTATATGCTGGGTGCCAAGCCGCGCCAGCAGGCCATCGGCCACGTCATCGGCATCTTCTCCGGCGCGCTTGCCTGTATTCCGCTGTTCTTCCTCTTGTTCCTGACACCGGACCACAACGGCATCCGCTCCACGGCCACCATCGTGTCCGACAAATTCGCCTTCCCCTCCGTCGTACAGTGGGTGGGTGTGGCGCAGCTGATCTCCAAGGGCATCAGCCACCTGCCGTCCACGGCACTGATCTCCATGGCCGTCGCCGCCGTCCTCGCCGCCACGATCGAAATCATCCGTATCAAGACTAAGGGCAAGCTGCCGCTGTCCGCCGTCTCCATCGGCTTGGGCGCCGTGCTGCCGCCGGACGCCGTGGTTGCCATGTGGCTGGGCGCCTTTATCTTCTGGATCATGGGCCGCAAGCATTCGCAAGCTGGCACCAAGGGCAACGACATCTGGGTGGAAGGCTGCGAGCCGATCTGCGCAGGGTTGATTGCGGGCGCTGCATTGATTGGTATCGGCGACGCGCTGTTGGGTGTGTTGCTGGAATAAGCGCCGTCGATTGGTAGCAAAGTAAAGGCCTCGGAGTGATTCGAGGCCTTTTCGTTTTGGGCTGTGCCTCGGCTAATATCCAGTGCACTTCATCCAATATTCATTTCTATGTCCAGCTGGCTCGTGTCCAAAGGAGCAGCAGAAAGCACTCTGCAAACGCTACAAGCGCAATACTCTCGTCTGCCTTCAGACTATCTCGACTTGTTACGCAAAGGGAATGGCGGAGAAGTCGGCTTACGTAGCAGTCCCTTTAATCTATGCCTGGATTCCGCCGAAGATGCATTGGCCTATCGGGCGACCAACTTTAGCCCTGTCGGGTTCTTTGTATTTGGTGGCAATGGCGGCGGGGCTTTGTTGGCATTCGATCTACGAGCGCCTGATCGTAGCCCCGTAGTAAGCTACGACCCCATCGACCCTGAAGGCGGCATGAAGGTCGTTGCGGCCGATTTCGACGGACTCATGGCATCTGTGGAAGAAGGTTGACCGGCGGAGCTGGGGTCACGCGCTGCGGCAAACCAAGACGGTCGAGCATCTTCAAAAGTGGACTGCCGCATCGAGCGAAGCGAGGCTCCGTGCGTGCGTTCTTGGCGCTTTAGCGCCTTAGAACCACGGCCTACCCCTTGCGGGTACTCGCCGGCGGGCGAGGGCGGGGGAAGTGGGGCTCTATTAAGGGAAGCCGCTGTGTCAGGCTTCTCAGACGACTAGCGCACGGGTTTCCCGGGCGGCTTCACTGAAGGTCGAACATGAGCGACCTACAATTAGTCGCAAGTAGGCTTCGGCATGGTTTTACACATAGGGCTAGGATCGCCCGGCGGGCAGATATCGTTTGCCTCGTCGAAGCCAATGAGATGCTGTAGCTCGCGCAAGCCCTTGCCCTGCCAATACACGCCGAAACCATGGCGCAGTGACCAGCTGATGCCGGCGCCCACGTTGTCGTTGTTCTGGTGGGACAGGCAGGCTCCGCTGTTGCCGCTAGCGGCCAGCTCATTGCGCTCGATGCGGCGGGCCAGCTGCTCCTGCGCGAGCTCGTCCTGGTTCAATGAGAAAAAGCGGCGGATGGTTGGGCGTGCCTGCAGGAATTCCTGGTAGGCGCGGAACACGACGGACGGCGTAGGCACCTTGGGGTCGACGGCGAGCGTGGGATGTTCCAGATGCAGGTCGAGCTTGGTCAGCAGGTAGTCCGTGCGCTTCCCAGGCACGGGGGCAGCCGTACCTGCGGCCTGGGCGGCGCAGGCGAAGGTGAGGCATAGCAGGAGGAGCGGGCAGAGGCGCATGGCGGCTCGGCGAAATGTAGACCGACAATATATCCGCTCGCTGCC
>JAFAKZ010000233.1 GCA_019234745.1 Burkholderiales bacterium | reverse complement strand
TGCGAAATATGCTTGAGATGGCGCCGTAACTGGTGCCGTCGCCCCGTTACGGGTTCCAGTTCCAGCAAGGCGTAGCGGCTCGTTGGGTAGCGGTCCACCGCGTGCGGCAGCTCCACCGTGCCATGCCGCCAGTAGCGCGTGAAGGCGGTCTGCGGCGGCGCATCTGGTACTTCCATGGCCGTTTCGTAATCATCGCGCCAGCGCGTGAGTGGGTGGTCGATCTCGCCCGCCTCCACCGGCCAGCCACGCACGACAGCCAGGTAGCGCTTGTCCACCAGCCCGGTCTCAAACTGCAGCGACAGATTGCGCCCCGCCACCTCGTTCAGGCCGAACAGCAGGATGCCCGACGTGCCCTTGTCTAGCCGGTGCACGGAATACACGCGCCGCCCCAGCTGGTCGCGCACAATCTGTAGCGCAAAGCGCGTCTCGTGCCGGTCGATCTGGCTGCGGTGCACCAAGAGGCCACTGGGCTTGTGGACGGCGACCATGTCGTCGTCCAGGTAGACGATGGGAAGCGTCTCGCTCAATTGCCGCCGCCGGTCGTGCCCTTGGCGTGGCGCAGGGTGTCGACGACGGCCAGCACGTCCTGCAGCTTGGCGATCAAGGGAGTCGCGATGTTCGGGTGGCGCGTAAACGCGTCGGGTAGGTCGTCCGGCAGCTTGCCCAGCGTCGCGTGGATTGTGTCGAAATCGTCGCGCAATCGCGCCAGCAACGCAGCGCCCGCCTCGCCCGCATACTGCGGCGCCAGATAGCCCCCAGTACCACCAGGTCCAAGCAGCAGTTCCTCCATCGTCCCCAATTCGGCGGCGAGCGCGCGTTTGGTCTGCTTGCTGCGCCAGCCATCGAACTCCGTCGGCGTGGGTTGGTGGCCCTGGCCCAGCTGGGCCAGGCGCGGGCCCGTCAGGTCTTCCAGGCTGCTGGCGATGCGGTCGAGATAGTCACCTTGGGTTGCGGACGCTCCGTGGTCAGCCGCAATCAGCGCGTCGACCTGGGCCGGGATGGCCTGGCCCAGGGCCTGGGCATAGACGCAACGCTGGTGGAATTGCAGGCGCCCCAGTGCCCGTGAAGCGCCGTCATTGCCCCACAGCAGGTATTCCAAGGCCTGCAGGCCACGTCCGCCGGCCGGCGTATCGGCCGCGATCGGCGCGTCGCCCGACGAGGCACGCACGCCCGCCTCCACCTTCTGCAATTCGGCAGGTCCTGGTTCGATGGCCTTACGCAGACCATCGTCGAGCGGCAGCGGGTCGAGCGCGCGCCAGGCGGCGAAGGTCGCCACCCAGGCATCGCGCATGGTGGTCAGCCTTTCCTGGCTCGTGCGCGTGCACAGCTCGTCGGCCGCGCTGCGCAGGCGTGCGCTGGTCTGCTTCAGCGCGTCGAGCCGCGGCGCCACTACCTCATCGCGCCAAAGGGTGGCGGCACCATCCGCCAAAGCTTGTGCCGACATAACGGCAAGAACAACAAGGGAAGCAAGGCGAAGTCGCATAGAATCGGGGGTATTTGTCTGTTCCGGGTGAAACGCCGATGGCCGTCTAGCCCATATCGGCAAAGCGCAAGCATAAATCGAATCGGTGCGCCTGCGTAGGGTGCGCGATCATGCCAGCAGGCGCACCAGCCCCTTGCCCAGCAGCAGGCAGGCGGTGCCAAGCGCCGCATTCTTACCGCCTTCGCGCAACCAACGCCGCGTGCGGCCGTGGGCCACGTAATGCATGACCAGGCAGCAGGCCAGGGCCGGGTAGAACTGGCGTGACACCGGCGTAACCCAACACGGCCACGCGACGGCTAGGGCGCCACCAGCAAAGGCGCACGCGTGCGCCAGCGCAGCGGACCAAGCCACGTGGCGCGGTGGGGCAAGCATGCCCAGCGACTCAAACAGCTCGGGCGTGGCGCTATCAGGTTCGGCACCCAGGGCGTTCGTCACCGTCGTGGCCTCGGCCAGCGGATAGCCCGCTGCTACCAAGATAGCAGCGAAGCCCAGCGCACTCTCGCTCGGCGTCAGTTCCTGGGCGAGGGCTTCCTGATCAATGATCAATTCACGTCGCGACTTGGCAGCGCGAATACCGGCGAGCAAGCCGACGATGCCAGCACCGATCAAGACCGCCAGCACCAGCAGAAATTCCCGCGTTGCATTCAGGGCACCCAAGCCAACAGCGGCACCGAGCACGCACAGGGCGATTCGCGCCCCGATTACGGCATCGTCAGGCACTTGGCCAGGCGGAGTCACTCGATACGGCCCAAGGCCCGTGCAGCCGCAAGCGCCCAGCACGGCCGCCATGCGCGCCGCTCCGAACCTAGCAGTCAATCGACACAGGATTCGCACCCAGGCGCCGGCTGACGCAGATGGCAAGCGCGCAGCGATCTCGAGATGCCACCACTGTCGGGGCGTCCCCGACTCGGCGTCCGCCATGGCCAGATGGACTGCACGCTGCGCAGCAGGCGCCAGCCACTTTCGCCCGCTCATGCCTTGAACATCACAGAAAACACGCCACGACCAAGCTTAGTCATGCGAGCCAGAGGGTTCCGCATCCAGGTCGCGCCAGGCGCCGTGCAGCAGG
>JAFAKZ010000216.1 GCA_019234745.1 Burkholderiales bacterium | reverse complement strand
ACCCGTTCAACTGACCCGTTTCTCGCACGGCGGCGGCTGTGGCTGCAAGATCGCGCCGGACCTGCTGCAGAAGATCCTGGCGCATAGCCCTGCCGGCCTCATCCCACCGGAATTGCTGGTCGGCATCGAGTCCTCGGACGACGCAGCTGTCTACCAGATTAACCCCACCCAGGCCATTGTCGCGACGACGGACTTCTTCACACCCATCGTCGACGACCCCTACGACTTCGGCCGCATCGCAGCGACCAATGCGCTGTCCGATATCTACGCCATGGGCGCCACGCCGCTGTTCGCACTCGCCATCGTGGGCATGCCCATCGACAAGTTGCCGCCCGAGGTCATAGGCCGCATCCTGGAAGGTGGCGCCAGCGTCTGCCGTGACGCGGGTATTCCGATAGCTGGCGGGCATTCCATCGACGCGCTGGAACCCATCTACGGTCTCGTCGGCATTGGCCTGGTGCATCCCGAGCAGGTCAAGCGTAACGATCGTGCGCAAGCCGGCGACGTGCTGATCCTGGGCAAGCCGCTGGGCATCGGTGTGCTCTCGGCTGCGCTTAAGAAGGGGGAGCTGTCGCCCGAGGGCTATGCGGCCATGGTGCGCTGGACAACCCAGCTCAACCGCGTAGGCAAGGACCTGGCCCAACTGCATGCCGTACATGCACTGACCGACGTCACTGGCTTCGGCTTAGCCGGCCACCTGCTGGAAATCTGCCGGGGCTCGCGCCTGGATGCGACGGTGCGATTCGGCAGGCTGCCCCTCGTCCCCGAGGCGCTCGCCCACGCGCAGGCTGGCGTGGCCACGGGCGCATCCCGGCGCAACTGGTCGAGCTACGGCCGCGACGTTGTCGTGCCACCCTCGCTTGCACCTTGGCAGCAAGCCGTCCTGACCGACCCGCAGACCTCGGGCGGCCTGCTCGTTGCCTGCGCGCCCGACCAGGCTGAAGCTGTACTACAGTTGTTCCACGCGCAAGGCTGCGAGCAGGCTGCCGTCATCGGACAAATGCAAGTGGCAACCGACGGCGCAAAGCTCACCATCGAACTGTAGCGGAGGTCGTACATGCTGCACCGACGTAATCTCGCCCTCCTGGGCGCCTTCCTGCTGTTTGTCGCCGCCCTGCTCGCCAGCTTGGACGGCAAACTGTTTTGGGCCTGGCCGCTGCTGTTCGGCATCGCCACTATAGTGGGCGCCTACGACCTGGTTCAGACGCGTCACGCCGTGCTGCGCAACTACCCCATCTGGGGCCATATGCGCTTCCTGTTCGAGTTCATCCGGCCGGAAATCCGCCAGTACTTCATCGAAGACGACAACACGGCAGAGCCGTTTTCGCGGCTACAGCGCTCACTCGTCTACCAGCGCGCCAAGTCCGTCGTCGACAGCCGCCCCTTCGGTACCGAGCTGGACGTGATGGCCGATGGCTATGAGTGGATCAGCCATTCAATGCGGCCAACAAAGCTGAGCTCGCATGACTTCCGCGTGGCAGTGGGTGCCACCACCACGCACCCATACGCGATGTCCGTGTTCAATATCTCGGCGATGAGCTTCGGTGCCCTGTCTGCCAATGCCATCCGCGCGCTGAACAACGGCGCCCGCATGGGCGGCTTTGCGCACGATACGGGCGAAGGCTCCATCTCGCCCTATCACCGCGAGGGCGGTGGCGACCTGATCTGGGAACTGGGTTCCGGCTATTTCGGCTGCCGTAATTCGGATGGCACGTTCAACGCCGACCACTTCGTCGAGCAGGCGACGACGGCGCAGGTCAAGCTCATTGAAATCAAGCTCTCGCAAGGCGCCAAGCCCGGCCACGGTGGCGTGCTACCGGCTGCCAAGGTAACGCCGGAGATTGCGGCTACCCGTGGCGTGCCCATGGGCCAGAACTGTATTTCGCCCTCTTCGCATAGCGAGTTCTCCACCCCCATCGAATTGTTGCAGTTCGTGCAGCGCCTGCGCGAGCTGTCGGGCGGCAAGCCCACCGGCTTCAAGCTCTGCGTGGGCCACCCGTGGGAATGGTTCGGCATCGCCAAGGCCATGCTGGAAACGGGCATCCTGCCGGACTTTATCGTCGTTGACGGCGCGGAAGGCGGCACAGGCGCTGCGCCCCTGGAGTTTACCGACCACGTGGGTACGCCACTGCAGGAAGGCCTCTTGCTCGTACATAACACGCTGGTCGGTATTGGCGTGCGCGAAAAAATTCGCATTGGCGCCTCGGGCAAGGTCATCTCGGCTTTCGATATCGCACGTAACCTGGC
>JAFAKZ010000195.1 GCA_019234745.1 Burkholderiales bacterium | reverse complement strand
CATGCCGGGCTGGGCGCAGGATATTGGCGAGGTGCTGCCGCTCACGCACTTCCTTAGGCTGATCCGCGGCGTGATGCTGAAGGGGAATTCGGCGACGGAGCTGTGGCCCAATGTCTGGCCCTTGCTGCTCTTTATGTTCGTGGTGATGACGATAGGCCTGAAGCGTTTCCGCAAGACGCTGGATTATTTGCTGTCGTTTGGCCCTGTCGATTCCCGCAATCGCTACGCGCCGCAATACGTCCTATGCTGGGTCATCGCTTACCAACCTTCAGCCTACGAACCTATTCATGCCATCCGACAGCAGCATCCTGCACCTCATCAGTTCCTATTTCCTGGGCGGAATGGTCAGCCTATTGATCATCACCAATCCACTGTCCAAGATTCCCATGTTCCTCGCGCTGAGCAGTGCCATGAGTGAGGCGACGCGGCGCCAGCAGGCGCGCAAGGCCTGCGTCTACGCCTTTGCGATCCTCACCATCAGCCTATTCGGTGGCGTGCTGATCCTGCGTGGCTTCGGCATCTCCTACGGTGCCTTGCGTATCGCTGGGGGGTTGACGGTTGCGCTCTTGGGCTACCGCATGCTGTTCCAGACCGCCGAGGCCAAGCCTGCCAATACCCATCCCACGCGCAATATCGCTTTCTTTCCCATCGCCATGCCCGGCATCAGCGGCCCCGGTGCCATTGCCGTGGTGATCGGCATCTCCACCGAGATCGCCGAGCTCAAGGTCGGGGTGAGGGAGGCGGCTGCCTATGCCGCCACCGTCACCAGCATCTTCTGCGCATGCTTCGTTGTGTGGCTTACGCTGCGTTTCGCCCAGCACGCATCGCGTTGGATGGGCGACGACGGCATGGACGTGATGACGCGTATGATGGGGTTCATCATGATTTGCATCGGCGTGCAATTTGTGGGGTCGGGCGTGCGGACGTTCATGTCCGGGACCTGAGCCGCCGGCGCATCGAGCCGATCCGTATAATGCAAACGGCGAAACCCAAGCAGCCTGATCTAGGAACTCAGACCAATATGCCCCAGCTCGTCGAAATCCTCCTCGTCGATGACAGCGTAACCGATGCCGAACTGATCATGAGCAGCCTGCAAGAGCGGCTTCGTGTGCGCAACCTACTCTGGTTGCCGACCGGCGAGGCAGCGCTGGATTTCCTGCGTCGCAAGGGTGAATACGCCAATCGGGGGCGTCTGCAGCCCAGGCTGGTCATACTTGACAAGAATCTGCCGGGCTTGAATGGCCTCGACGTCCTGCAGCAGATGAAAGCCGATCCGGCGTTGAAGCTGATTCCCGTAGTGATGCTGACGGGAAGCAGCACGGACGCCGAGAAAAAGGAAAGCTACCACCTTGGCGTCAACAGCTTCATTCTGAAGCCCGCTGAATCGACATTATTCGCAACGGAAATAGATAGGCTGGGTGCTTATTGGATGCAGGTGAACCAGACGCTCTAAGTGATTGGACGGTGATTCAGGCTGCCAGAGGCCTACCTGTGGCCGCCTCAATCATGGCGCGTGCCACATTCGGCGCTGTAGTGATGAGAGGATGGCCGGGCGCATAGGTCTGGCTGCCTGCGTATACGCCTTCAATCAACAATGCCAGGCCGTTCGCAAGCAGAGCCGGATCGCGTGCATCGGTTTGCTCGGCTATTTCTGCAAAGCGCGCCAGCAACTGCGACTTGTTGCCTGCCACCATCTTTCGTCCGGGGTGTTCAGGGTCTGGGTATTCCACCGCAACGTTCACGAAGGGGCAGCCGCGATAGCCGGGGCGGCTGGCGCGCGGCGCAAGGTCAACGAAGATCTGGTGCAACTGCTTGGCCGGGTCGCCCGGGTGCTTGGCAATGCTGCCCTCGATATAGCCCCAGAAGCGCTTATCGTTGCGGTCCAGATAGTGCAGCAGCAGGCCTTCCTTGGACTGGAACTGCCTGTACAGCGCCATCTTGTTGAGGCGGGCCCGTTTGGCAACAGCATCCACGCCCACGGCGCGCGACCCTTCGCGATAGAACAACTCGTCTACCGCCTCCAAGATCTGCTCTTGCGCCTCCGGGCCGTGCACCGTGCTGCGCCTGGCCGTGCTGGTCTTGCCGTTCATCTGCGTTGCTCCCGAATATGGTTGACATGTTACCGAGCGGTACATATGATGGCAAGCAACTGTTACCGAGTGGTAACAAAAGACGATAAGCGGTAGTAAACGCAGGAGCGAAGCAGATGCAAGCAATGGCGAATTGGACGAAGGGGCGATTCCACTATGCGTGGGTGGCTGTGGGCGTTACCTTCCTGATCATGTTGATCACGGCCGGCACGCGTGCGACGCCCAGTGTGATGATGGTGCCGCTTGAGCGCGAACTGGGTTGGAGCCGCCAGGCCATCTCCTCGGCCTTGTCGCTCAACCTGGCGCTATTCGGCCTGATGGGCCCGTTCGCCGCTGCCGCCATGCAGCGCTTCGGCATCCGCCGCACCGTGATGTCGGCGCTGGCTGTACTGGCGGTCGGCGTAGGCCTGTCGAGCATGATGCGCCATAGCTGGCAGATGGTCCTGATCTGGGGGCTGCTGGTTGGCTGCGCCACTGGTGTGACTGCCATGACGCTGGGCGCCACCGTGGTGAGCCGCTGGTTCTCGCAGCGTCGCGGCTTGGCGATGGGCATCCTCACGGCCAGCTCGGCCACCGGGCAGCTATTGTTCTTGCCCCTGCAGGCGGCCATTGTCGAGCGTTTCGGCTGGCGCCCCGTTGTGCTGGTCGTCGCCGTGGCTGCGGCGGTAATCCTGCCTATCCTCTATTTGTTCCTGCCGGAACGGCCGGCGGACGTCGGCTTGCGCCAGCTGGGCGAGGCGGATGATGCGCCGCTCGCGACCAGCCAGGTCCACCGAAACCCCATCGAGATCGCCTTCGACGCCTTACGCAAGGCTGTGCGCGAGCGCGATTTCTGGCTGCTGTTCTTCAGCTTCTTCGTCTGTGGTGCGAGCACCAACGGCTATATCGGCACCCACTTCATCGCCATGTGCGGGGACTACGGACTGAGCGCCGTGAAGGGCGCCAGCATCCTCGCTACCATGGGCGCGCTGGATCTGATCGGCACCACCAGCTCCGGCTGGCTGTCGGATCGCTTCAATAATCGGGCTCTGCTGTTCTGGTACTACGGCCTGCGCGGCGTGGCGCTGATCTATCTGCCCTACGCCTTCGGCATCAGCTACTTCGGCCTGCCCATCTTCGCCTTGTTCTATGGCCTGGACTGGGTCGCAACCGTACCGCCCACGGTACGCCTCACCAATGACGTGTTCGGCAGCAAGGATGCACCCGTCGTGTTCGGCTGGGTCGTGGCCGGCCACCAGCTGGGTGCCGCGTTTGCCGCGCTGGGGGGAGGTCTTATCCGCAACAGCCTGGGCAGCTATACGGTGGCCACGCAGATTTCAGGCGTGCTGTGCGTGGTTGCCGCCGTGATGGTGCTTCGTATCCATCGCCGCGTAGCACAGCCGGCCATGGCGGCATAGAAGCTAGGGCCTGTTCACACTATTTTCCCCAACCGGGAAAGCAGTGTGAACAGGCCCAAATCCTGGAATGCAAAAAAGGCGGTCCGATTGGACCGCCTTTCTTATTGGGCTTGCAGATCAGTCGAGGTATTCGAAATAGGTCCCGACCTTTTCGACGCCCGATACTTTGCTGATCGCATCGGCCGCGATCTTGCCTTCCGAGCGGCTGACCTGGCCCATCAGGTACACGGCACCGCGCTCCACCGTCACCTTTACGTTCACCGGCGAGGTGCCCTTGGTGTCGATCAATACGCCCTTGATCTTGGCCTGCAAGCCGGAGTCGCTGGTGCGCGAGCTGAGGCTGGAGGGCAGCATCACGGCCAATTCGTTGTAGACCTCTTTCACGTCTTCCGTTTCGCGCGCGATCTTCTCGACCGAGGCGCGCGTCGCGTCGTCCGGCACTTCGCCCGTCAGCAGCACACGGTGGTTGTAGCTGTAGGCATTGACGTGGGTGAGGCTGCCGAAGCGCGACTCAATATTGTTCGACACGCGGTGGTCGATGCGTTCGTCGTTCCACTGCACGGCAGTCGGGCGACGGTCCTGCACCGAGACGACGCCTGCCCCCGCGCCTGCAACCACCAAGGGGAAGCAGGCGCTGAGCTGGCTCGCCAAGACCGTGGCGAGGACGATGCCGCCCGCGCGCTTGACGAGCACTGGGGAAGCGAGGTGAGGCATGTTGAAGCGCATTATTTTTTATTCTCCATCAAGCAGAATGAAATCGATCGAATCACAGATGCTGTGTATCAGTATGAGGTGGGCTTGCTGAACCAGCGCTGTACGGGTGGCCGGCACATTCAGATGGATGTCGTCGCCGCCCAGGAGTTCCCCGAGCTTGCCGCCGTCGCGCCCGGTGAGGGCGATCACTGTCATCTGCCGCTCGTGCGCGGCGTGCACCGCTTCGATGACGTTGGCGGAGTTGCCCGACGTCGACAAGGCCAGCAGCACATCGCCTGGCTGGCCCAGCGCACGCACCTGCTTGCTGAAGACAAGGTCGTAGTCGTAGTCGTTGGCGATGGCCGTGAGGATGGCGTTGTCGGTGGCGAGCGAAAGTGCTGGGAGGCCAGGGCGCTCCTTCTCGAAGCGCCCCACCATCTGCGACGCGAAATGCTGCGCCTGGGCGGCCGAGCCGCCATTGCCACAGGCGAGCACCTTGCGGTCGCTCATCAGGGCCGCCACCATGCGTTCGGCGGTGCCGGCAATATGGGCCGACAGGAGTTCGCGCGCTTCATCCAGCGTAGCCATGCTGTCGTAGAAGTGCTGGTTGATGCGTTCAATCAGATCCATGCGTGTTCAAGTTCAAATTTCGATGATGTTCTTCAACCAGGTCGGACCGCTGGTGCCATCGAACAGGACGGCGTCGAAGCGGCAGGGCGGAATGCGCGATAGTGTACCGAGATATTGCTGTGCTGCGGCGACCAGCTTGGCTTGTTTGTGCGAGGTGATGCTCGCTGCCGCCCCGCCGAAGCGCGGGTCGGCCCGGCTGCGTACCTCCACGAACACGAGCGTGCCGCGGTCGTCGCAGATCAGGTCCAGCTCACCCATGCGGCAGCGCCAGTTGCGTGCAACCACGCGCAAGCCGCGCCCAGCCAGGAAGCGCGCGGCATCGCGCTCCGCATCGTCTCCTTTTGCCTTCATTGTGCCGGTGTCTGGGCGACGGGTGTCGCGGTTGGCGTGGCAGGGTTGGTCGGCGGTGCTGCCGGGTCGGGTGTATCGGTCGGGATGGCAATATTCGGCAGTACGGGCTGCGGCGTGCGTGGTGGATCGCCCACAACACCCACCATCAATTTGCGGGTGAACTGGCCCGTTTCGGACAAGCGCAGCTCGCCCGTCACGCCTTGCATCTCCACAGCCGCGCCGGGGGACGAGACGGCCAACAGCAGGCTCAGGCGATAGCTGTCCACGCCAAGCGCGTACAGCCGTTCCAGGTCGGACGACAACAGATGGCTAGAGCGCCCGTAGGCGGCCACCTCGGGCGACCAGGGGTCGAGCAGCCAGGGCATGTCCACGAACTTCACGCCGTTGAGCTCCAGATTGTCGCCGGCCGATTTGCCGAATCCACCCGTCCAGACCTGCGACGTGGCATAGGTGGGGCGGTCCGACCCTAGTACCGAACGAATCACGCGAGCCTTGCGGCTATCCGTCGCCAGGAAGATGCTGTCGGCCTTGAGCTGCGCTGCGTATTCCTTGAGCTTGGTCAGCGCGTCGTGCTGGCTGCTGAAGGTAAGCAGGTCGGGCTGCGTACCCTTGAGTTCCTTCCATTCGGCCAGGAAGGCGTCACGCATGCGCCGCGCGAGCGGGCCTTCCGACTCTACGATCAGCGGTTTGCGATGGCCCTCGTCGTACATCGCACGGGCAACCTGGCGCGTTTCGTTCTCGATGCTCAGGCCCATGATGTAGAGGTTGGGTATCGGCTTGGCGTCGGGCAGGATGTTGAGGGCCAACACGGGGACGTCGCGCTTGTCGAGCGTTGCGAGCTTTCCAATCGCGCCACGCGTAAGCGGGCCGATGACGCCGATGGCACCATTCTTCACCGCCTCGTAGTAGGCCGCAACGACCGCATCGTCCTTGTCGCTGGTAGGGTAGAGGCGGAGCTGCGGCGTGTGATCGTCACCCTCGTGCTCCTGCGCCGCCATGGCGCCGGCGCGCACCGCATCGGCCGCCGCCGCAAGCGATCCGGGCGCTTCCGTAGGCAGGATCAGGGCAAGATGCGGCGCCGCCTGATCGACCGCTGGGTCGTCAGCGCTGGCAGGGTAGGCGAGTGCAAGGCAGAATAGCGCCGCAACCCAACGGGTAACCCGAGTAAAGGAAATCGAACCGTGCATGGCGAACCGTATTTGATCGATCGTGCTTCATTATATGTGGTCGCCACGCCTATCGGTAACCTTGGCGAT
>JAFAKZ010000098.1 GCA_019234745.1 Burkholderiales bacterium | reverse complement strand
GGGCTGCTGCTCAAGTGGCGTCCGCCGCAGTTCACGGAGGCCAGCCATTGATTGGCTAGCAAGCAAAACGCCCGCTTTGCGGGCGTTTTTCATTCCCGCCCTACATTGCTGCTTGGGAGCGACGCATTGGTAGGGTGTCATTAAGCGAAGCGCAATGCACCAAACGGTTGAGCAATAACGACGGCTTGGTGCATTGCGCTTCGCTTAATGACACCCTACTCATGCGGTCCTTGCAGGCTATTGAGCAATTGCCGGAAAGCCAACCATCACGACCAATCCCGTCCCCCGGTTCGGCGCCGACAAGGTAATCTCCGCACGGCAATTCGCCGCAATCTCACGTACGATGGCCAGACCCAGGCCGCAGCCCGGCGTGTCCTCGCCGTGCAGGCGGAAGAAGCGTTCGAATACCTTGTCGCGGTCGGCCGGGGCGATGCCTGGGCCGTTGTCTTCCACGACGAGCTGTACGCCACCATCGACCCCATGACGCACGCGGATGGTCACGCTGCCGCCTTCCGGCGTATAGCGCAGGGCGTTGTCGACCAGGTTGTTGAGCAGGATGGTCAGTGTGTGCTCCGTGCCCATTACCAGCATGCGCGGCTGGTCGCACTCGAAGCCCAGGTCGATGGACTTCTCCTGCGACAGCAGGGCGAGTTCTTCCAGCACGTGGCGGGCGACAGTACACAGGTCGACGGGCACGAGCGCGCTGCGGTTGGCTGTTTTCTCATCTACTTCCGTGTAGGCCAGCAGCTGGTTGACCAGGCGTATGCTGCCGCGCAAGCCCTGGCGCAAGGTGCGCAGCGCGCGGTCCTTCTCGGCGACGTCGGTCTGGCGCAGGGCGTAGGTGACCTGCGTGTTGAATACGGTGAGTGGCGTGCGCAACTGGTGCGAGGCGTCGCCGATAAAGCGGTCGTGCTCGGTGATATAGCGCCCCAGTCGCAGCGTGTAGTCGTTGATGGCGTCGACCAGGGGCTTCAACTCGTTCGGCACTTCGCCCGTTTCCAGCGGCTCCAGCGCGCCGGGTGCGCGGCGTCTCACGCGGTCGCGCAGGGCCAGCAAGGGGGCGAGCGAGTAGCGTAGGGCGACTACGATCAGCAAGGTGGCGGCGGCCAAGGTCAGCAGCTGTTCCTGCACGGAGCGCTGCCAGATGGCGCGGGCCAGCGCGTCGCGCGCGTGCTGCGTCTGCCCTACTTCGATCAGTACGGATGCGCTGCTCTGCGACGCCAGCACGGGCTGCGAGAAGGCCACTGCATGCACCGTCTCGCCGCGCAAGGCCGTATCGAAGTACACATGCGTTTCCGGTACGACCTTCTTGCCGGGCGTGGCCATTTCGAAATAGCCCGACAGCAGGGTGCCATCCGGTGCACTGACGCGGTAATACACATGGTCGGGGTGTTCGAGCTGCTCGCTGGACGCGAACAACTCCAGGGCGGCAGGCGGGATGGTGGTGACGAGCGCGCCGTCCACATAGCGCACCTGCTCGGCGATCATGCGTGCCGAGCCCATCAGCTGCCGCTCCTGCACCAGCGAGGCAGTGCGCATGGCGCTATGGTAGGCCACGCCCACGTCGATGGCGGCGATCATGCCGAGCGGCGCGATCGTCCACAGCACCAGCTTGGCACGCAAGCTCCTAAGGCTCATCGCGCTGCTTCAGCATATAGCCCAGGCCGCGCAGGGTGATGATGACGGCGTTGCTCGCCTCGATCTTCTTGCGCACGCGGTGGATGTAGATCTCGATGGCATCGCTCGATGCATCGTCGTCCAAGGTATAGAGGGAGGCGGCGAGCGCGTCCTTGCTCATGGTGCGCCCCATTTTCATGATCAGCGCTTCCAGCACCGCGTGCTCGCGTGGCGTAAGCGCCAATTCGCGATCGGCGATGGAGAAGATGCGCGTACGGCTGTCCAGGCTCAGATTGCCGCACTGGATCACCGGCATGGCCTGGTCGTTGGCGCGGCGCAGAAGCGCACGCATGCGCGCTTCCAGCTCGGCCAGCTCGAAAGGCTTGGCGAGATAGTCGTCCGCGCCGAAGTCCAGGCTGGAGACGCGCGCCT
This sequence comes from Burkholderiales bacterium, assembly GCA_019234745.1. GTDB lineage: Bacteria > Pseudomonadota > Gammaproteobacteria > Burkholderiales > Chitinimonadaceae > JAFAKZ01. The sequence continues at coordinate 10,671 of JAFAKZ010000098.1, read as the reverse complement.
GCAGGCTGGTGTTGGCCGTGAGCACCAGCACGGGCACCTTGTTGCCGCGCTGGCGCAGGCGCTTGAGGATGTCGTGCCCGGAGAGACGCGGCAACGACAGGTCGAGTAGCACGAGGTCGTAGGATTCCGTGCGCAGCGCCTGGTCGGCATGGTCGCCGTCCTTGATGCAGTCGACCGTATAGCGGTCGTTTTCCAGCGCCTTGGCCAGCCACTCGGCCAGGCCTGGATTGTCTTCTACGAGCAGGATACGCATGCGTTGCAGTGCGGGTTTCGGTTGCGTACATTCTAACCCACGATGGCGCGTACGATGCGGACCGCACCCGTACAAGCGGCTATGATAAGTGACGTAGGCGCACGGCAATCCAACTCCAGCTATCAAAACAGCGTGACGACCAATCTGATCGAAGACACCGCCCAGCTTGCCGCCAACGGCCCGCCCGCCGTCAGCTGGCGCGCCTTCGCCCGCTTCCTGATGGAGCACAAGCGCATCGTGCTGGTGAACCTGCTGGTCGCGCTGGGGCTGGCCTGCCTTGCCCTGACCATCCAGTGGCGCATCGCTGTACGCGAGCACCTTGCCGCGCTCGATGCGGAAACGCAGCACGCTGCGTCGGACGTGGAGGCGATCAGCAACAACGGCGGCGTCATGGGCGGCGCGACGCTGATCGGCCTCGTGCAGGGCAATATCAAGGCGCTGCTGCGTGGCGAGCTGAAGCCGGACGACCCGTCCATCCGGGCTGAATTCAGCAGCATCATTGATGAGTTCAATGCTGACGAAGTGCTGCTGCTCGACGCAAAGGGCGACACGGTGGCCTATCTCGACAAGGCCCGTAGCACAGTGGGCCTGGGCCGCAATATGGCTTACCGCCCCTATTGGCGCAATGCCATGAACGGCATGCCCTGCATCTATATGGCGCTGGGCACCAACTCCAACGCGCGCGGCATCTATTTTGCGGCGCCCGTACGCCAGTTCATGGACAAGTCCTCCGCCGCGGTCGGCGTCTTCGTCGTCAAGATCAACGCTGAAGTGTTCGACAGCCTGCTGGCGCACTACGACGGCCCCACCGTGCTGGAGTCACCCGACGGCGTCGTATTCTCGTCTAATCTGCCGGAATGGCAGCTCAAGCTGACGCGGCCCGTGACGAGCGAGCAGCAGAGGCGTATGGACCAGTCGCGCGAGTTCGGCAAGATGTTCGCGGGTACGGCACCGTCCGTGCTGCCCGTGACGATGAACGGCCGCTTTGTGGAGTGGAATGACGGGCACTACGCCCTGGCCACCAGCCGCCTGCATTGGCCGGACGAGCGCGGCGACTGGCATGTGGCGATGCTGCAAGATGTGACGGAGTGGGTGCCCATGTGGCATCGCCTGCTGCTGGGCTTCCTGGTGACCTTCGGCGTGATGGCGCTTGGCGTGACCGTAGGTATGCGCCAATACACACGCATCCAGGCCAGCCTGTTCGACCGCCGCGTGCGCGACCTGGCCGAGGCCTCGCGTCGGCGGCTGCTGGAGATGACCGACACGCTGCCGCTGGTGGTATTCCAGATACGCGTTACGCCGGGGCAGGAGCCGCGCTTCAGCTTCGTCAACCAGCGCGTGATCGAGTACAACGGCGTCGACCTGAAGGACGTCATCCAGGACTGGCGCGCACCGTTCGCCAATATCGTCGAGGAAGACCGCGCGGAGTTCGAAGAGCGCATAGAGAGCAGCATCACGGGCGAGTCGGTCTGCTACATCGACTACCGCATCCGCAACCGCGCCGGCGGCATCCGTTGGCACCGGCTGGAGGCGACGGCCTTCCAGGAGCTGGGGGGCGATATGGTGCTCACGGGCTTCTGGCAGGACATCACGCAGTACCGCGCGCAGCGCGACGAGATACAGGAGCGCGAGGCGGCCTTTCGCGCGCTCACGGAGAATTCGCCCGACATCATCATGCGCTTTGGTGCCGACTGCCGGCTGCTGTACGTCAATCGCTCGATTCAGCCTTTCGACTTTCCGGGCCTGAACTTCACGGTCGGCAAGACCCATATCGAAATGGGATTCTCGCCCGAATTGGCGGCCGAACGCGACATCGCCATCCAGCAGGCCTTCGAGACCGGGCAACCCGTGCGCCAGGTCATGCACATGCCGGATGGCCGCAGCTGGCGCGAGTGGCTGCTGTCGCCGGAATTCGATACTGGCGGCCGGGTACGCACCGTGCTGGTCGCCTCGCGCGACATTACCGAACAACGCCTGCAGCAGGCGGCACTGGTGGAGGCGCGAGAGGCATCCGAGAGCACGCGGCAGCAGTTCATCGACCTGTGCAATACGCTGCCGCTGGCCGTGTACCAGTGGGAGCCGGCGGACGACAACCAGAGTGGCCGCTACATCTTCGTCAGCGAGAAGGTGCGCGACATCCTGGGGGTCGAGGCGCATGAAATCTGCGCGGACGAGAATGCGCGCTGGCGCTACGTGCCGCAGGAGGAGCAGCGCCGCCATGTGGGGCCCATCATGAAGTGGCGCACTGAACGCCTGGTGAGCGAATTCGAGCACCGCGTGGATATGTTCGGCACCACGCGCTGGGTCTACTCCTACTCGCTGCCCTCGCAGCTGGCCAACGGCAAATGGGTGTGGAACGGCTTCTGGATGGATGTGACGGCGGAGAAGCGGCAGCAGCAGGAGCTACGCGAGGCGCGCGACCGGGCGGAAGAGGCGACGCACGCCAAATCCATGTTCCTTGCGAATATGAGCCACGAAATCCGCACGCCGATGAACGCCATCATCGGCATGTCGCACTTGGCGCTCAAGACAGACCTTGCGCCCAAGCAGCGCGACTACGTGCAGAAGATACACGGCGCGGGCAATGCGCTCTTGGGCATCATCAATGACATCCTGGACTTTTCCAAGATCGAGGCGGGCAAGCTCGACATGGAGAAGGTGGATTTCAACCTCGATGAGGTGTTGGGCAACGTTGCAACCGTGACCTCGGAAAAGGCCCAGGAGCGAGGCCTGGAATACCTGTTCGACATCGCGCGCGAGCTGCCGCGTAGCCTATGCGGCGACCCGCTGCGGCTGGGGCAGATTCTCGTCAACCTGATCAACAACGCCATCAAGTTCACGGACCGGGGCGAGGTGCACCTGTCGGCGCGCATGGTGGAGCAGCGCGACAACGCCGTAAAGTTGCATTTCTGCGTGCGCGATACAGGCATAGGCATGACGGCCGAGCAGTCGGCCAAGCTGTTCCAGGCCTTTACCCAGGCAGACGGCTCCACCACGCGCAAGTTCGGCGGCACGGGTCTGGGCCTGTCCATCTGCAAGCGCCTGGTCGAGATGATGGAAGGCGAGATCTGGGTGGACAGCAAGCAGGGGGTAGGCAGCGAGTTCCAGTTCACCTGTTGGATGGAACGTGCCGACACCGATATGCACGCAGGCCACGTGGTGCCGGATCAGCTCAATGGCCTGCGCGTACTGGTGGTGGACGACAATGCCATCGCGCGCGACATTGTGGTCGAATCGCTCAGCCACCTTCCCTTGACGGTCGATGCTGTCGACAGCGCCCAGGCCGCAATGGTCGCATTGCAGGCGAAGCAGGATGGCGAGGCCTACCAGCTGCTGCTGACCGACTGGCAGATGCCCGGCATGGATGGCCTGCAGCTGGCCGACAAGGCGCTGCACGAATTGGCCGTACCGCCGCGCGTCGTGCTGATGACGGGCTTTGGGCGTGGCGAGGTGCGCGATGCGGCCGAGGCCGTGGGTGTCGAGGCCTTCCTGCAGAAGCCCATCAGCCAGTCGAGCCTGGTGGACGCGTTGGTATCCGTCTTCGCGCCCCACGCCGCCGCGCCGCGCAGCAAGGGCGCCAGCATCCCGCGGTTCGCCGGCGCGCGCGTGCTCCTGGCCGAAGACAACCCCATCAACCAGCAGATCGCCGTCGAGCTGATGCTGGCCTGCAATCTCGCGGTGGATGTGGCCGAGAACGGACGCGAGGCGGTGTCGCGCCTGCAGTCGGCCGAGCCCGGCTACTACGACCTCGTGTTCATGGATCTGCAAATGCCGGAGATGGACGGGCACGAGGCGACGCTGGCGATTCGCCGCGATCAGCGCTTCGACGCCATACCCATCGTCGCCATGACGGCGCATGCCATGGCGGAGGAGCGGGCGCGCTGTATCCGGGAGGGCATGAACGACCATGTCAGCAAGCCGCTCGATCCGGCTGTGCTGTACCGCCTGCTGGCCCAGCAGCTGGCTGCCAAGCTGACCGATGAGGAGCGCGAAGCGCCGGCGGCGGTGGCGAGCGAATTGCCCGAGGCTGTCGACGGCCTGGACCTGAAGAGCGCCTTGGCGCGCGTGAACGGCAATGCGAAGTTACTGGTGAAACTGCTGCGCCAGTACCGGCGCGACCAGAGCGAGGCACCGAAGCTGATTGAAGCTGCCGTAGCGAGCGGCGACCTTGCGACTGCGGAACGCCATGCGCATACCTTGAAGGGCGTATCCTCCAATATCGGCGCGGCCAGCGTGGCGCAGCCGGCGGCGGTATTGGAGGCTGCGCTGCGCGATCAGAAGGGCGTTGACGCGATCAAGCCGCTGCTGGAAGTAGCGCGTAGCGCGGTAGCGGCGGTCTGCGCGGCCATCGACGCCGCTCTGCCGGCGGACTCCGTAGGCGCGGAGACGAAGGTCGTCGCCCGCCCGTTGGAGGCATGGCCGGACGACCTGCGCAGGCTCGCTGCGCTGATGGAAGACTGCGACCGCGAAGCCATGGTGCTGTTCGACCAGCTATGCCCGGCGTTCCGCGCAAGCTTCGGTGTCGAGGCGGCAGCGGCCATACGGCGCAGCTTCGACAGCTTCGACTTCGACGAGGCGCGCGACGCATTGATGGCGGCAGTGAAAAGTAAATCGCTGGTGCTTTAGGGGGATGAGATGAGCAACGCGCTGGACTTTACCGAGAAGCCCACCATCCTGGTGGTGGACGACACGCCCGACAACCTGATGCTGCTGTCGGACCTGTTGAAAGACGACTACAAGGTTAAGCTGGCCAATAGCGGCGCCAAGGCGCTGAAGCTGGCCGGCACGGTGCCGCAGCCAGACTTGATCCTGCTCGATGTGATGATGCCGGAAATGGACGGTTACCAGGTGATCCGCCAGCTCAAGGCCGATCCGCTTACGGCCGACATTCCCGTGATCTTCCTTACGGCCAAGTCCGAAGTGGAGGACGAGCGCCACGGCCTGAAGCTGGGTGCGGCCGACTATATCGCCAAGCCTATCTCACCGCCCATCGTACTGGTGCGCGTGGAAACGCAGCTCACGGTGAGGAACGCGCGCCAATTCCTCAAGGACCAGAACCTGTACCTGGAAAACATCGTGCAGCAGCGTACGCGCGAGGTGGTGCAGATGCAGGACGCCACCATCCTGGCCATGGCGAGCCTGGCCGAGACGCGCGACAATGAGACGGGCAACCATATCCGCCGCACCCAGCACTATGTGGCCGCACTGGCGCGCCAGCTGGCGGATCACCCGCGCTTCGCCTCGCTCCTCACCGAGCAGAACATCGATCTGCTGTTCAAGTCGGCCCCGCTGCACGACATCGGCAAGGTAGGCGTGCCGGACAATATCCTGCTCAAGCCGGGCAAGCTCACGGCCGAAGAATTCGACGTGATGAAGCTGCATACCCTGTACGGGCGCGACACGATCGCCACGGTCGAGCAGAACCTGGGCGCGACTTCTACCTTCCTGATCTTTGCACGCGAGATCGCCTATTCGCACCAGGAAAAGTGGGACGGCTCGGGCTACCCGGATGGCCTGGAGGGCGATGCGATTCCCGCCTCCGCCCGCCTGATGGCTGTGGCGGACGTGTACGACGCACTGATCTCCAAGCGCGTGTATAAGCCCGCCTTCAGCCATGAGGAAGCGATGGACATCATGAAGCGCGGCCGTGGCACGCATTTCGACCCGGACATCCTGGATGCCTGCATCGCCATCGAGCATCGCTTCCGCGAGATTGCGGCCCAGTTCGTCGACCACGACCACCCCGAAGCTTGACCCTCCATCTCCCGACTGACTCGACGAGACAGATGCCATGGCCTACTCAATGAACATCGACAAGTCCTACCAGATCCTGATTGTCGACGACTACCGCCAGATGCGGCTGGCCGTGCAGGGCATCCTGTTCGAACAGGGCTTCCGCAATATCCACCAGGCCAACGGCGGCAGCGAGGCGCAGCGCATCCTGCAGAACCAGCCTATCGCCGCCATCATCTGCGACTGGAATATGCCGGGCATGAGCGGCCTGGATCTGCTGGAATGGGTGCGGCGCGACGAGCACTACCGCAACGTGCCCTTCATGATGCTGACGGCCGAGACCAACCGCGACCAGATTCGCACGGCCATGGCGGCGGGTGTCACGGAATACATGGTGAAGCCCTTCACCGTGAACACCTTCTCCGGCAAGTTCCTGGCGATGTTCGACCCGCGCCGTCCGGTGCGCATGGCGCCGCAGCCTGCTGCAGCCGCATCGGCGCCTACCGCAGCACCGGCTCCGACGCCTGCGCATGCTGGCCCGGCACCCGCGCTCTCGTCCACCCAAGTCGTGGGGCTGGACGCCCCGCTGGACGAGCGCCTCAAGCGCTCCACCGTGCTGGTCGTGGACGATGTGGCCAGCAATATCGAAGTCATCGCCGACGTACTGAAGGACGACTACACGATCAAGGTCGCCATCTCCGGCAAGAAGGCGCTGGAGCTGGCCGAGACGAAGGCGCCTGACATCATCCTGCTGGACATCATGATGCCGGAGATGGACGGCTTCGAAGTGTGTCGCCGGCTCAAGGCCAATGCCGCGACGGCCGAGATTCCCATCATCTTCCTCTCCGCCAAGGACCAGCCGGACGACGTGGTGGGCGGCCTGGAGCTGGGCGCAGTGGACTATGTCGTGAAGCCCATCGCCCCCACCATCCTCAAGGCGCGCATGCGCACCCACCTGCGGCTCGCGACGGCGCTCAAGGACCTCAAGCGCCAGCACGCCATGCAGGAAGACATCGCCGTGCTGCGCGAGGATGTGGAGCGCATGACGCGGCACGACCTGAAGAACCCGCTGGGGGCCATCCTGCAGGCCAGTCAATCGCTCTTGGAAGGGGCGGCACCGCTGACACAGGCGCAGCGCGATTCGGCCCAGCTGATCGAGGACTCGGTGAACGACGCGCTGGGCATGGTCAACCTCTCGCTCGACCTGTACAAGATGGAAATGGGCACCTACCTGCCCAGTTTCCAGACGGTGGGGCTCAAGGATGTGCTCACGCGCATCGTGAAGGAAACGCAGGTGCAGTTCGAGTGGAAGCGCCTGAGTTTCCAGCTCGACATGCCCGACCTCTTTGCCCTGGGCGAGCGGCTCCTCTACATCTCGCTGTTCGGCAACTTGATCAAGAACGCGGCGGAAGCGGCACCGAACGATTCGGTCATCGACATCCGCGGGGCTGCGTCTGATGGCAACTGCGTCGTCACGGTCGAGAACCTGGGTGCCGTCCCCGCCGAAATCCGCCCGCGCTTCTTCGAGAAGTACGCCACGCACGGCAAGGAGGGTGGTACGGGCCTGGGCACCTATTCGGCCAAGCTGATGACGGAAGTCATGGGCGGCACGATTGCCTTGAGCGGGGACGACCAGCGCACCAAGCTGACGGTGAGTGTCACCTCGGCCTGATCAGCCCTGTAAGTAGGGTGCCGTTAAGCGAAGCGCAACGCACCAAGCGGTTGAAAGAGCGGCGCATTGCGCTGCGCTCAATGACACCCTATGAAACCGCTTCCGTCCACTGCCGCCGCTTGATCAAGCCGGCCACCAGATACATTAGCGGCGTCACCGTCACAGCAATCACCACCTTCAGCAGATACTGCCCCATGATCCCATCCATCAGCGGGAACATGCCGTAGAAGGTGATGGTCATGAAGATGACCGTATCGAAGAACTGCGACACCACCATGCTGCCCAGCGCGCGCAGCCACAGGTATTTGCCGTTCGTGACCTTGCGGATGATCCAGAACACGGCCACGTCCAGCATCTGCGAGCAGAGATAGGCCACCCAGCCGCCGACCAGCATGCGCAGGGTCGGCCCCAGCGTCGACTGGTAGGCCGCTTGGTTGTGCCAGAAGGCGGCGGGCGGCGCCGCGATGGCGATCGAGAAGAAGGCCACGGAAAGCACCAGTGCCGCCAAGCCCACGGCAATCGTCAGCTTGGCCGCCTGCCTGCCGAAGAACTCCACGATGATGGCGATGATCAGGAAGGTGGCGCTGTAGCTGAACACAGTGGCGCTGGCCGCCAGGTGATCCGTCACGCGTATCATCTTGGCGCCCGCCGCATTGCTGGCGATCAGCAGGGCGGAATGGAAGGTCAGCAGCCAGATGAACAGCGTCTGCTTTTTGGTGAAGGTGAGTTCGGTCATGCTGCTGCGTCGGATGGGTGATATGGGGTCGGCAGTATGCATATCACCGGCGATTGCATCTATCGCAGCACGCTCGCGGCGGTGTTTTTGCCGCGGTTTGATGCTTTTGTGCAGCGATGGGTGCTAGATCAACACCCCGGGATTGAATAATCCCTGCGGGTCCAAACTTGCCTTGATCTTCCGCATCAGCTCCCGCGCCACCGGGTGGTGCCTGTCGTCTGCCGCCGCCACGCGGAAGCGGCCGATGCCGTGTTCGGCACTGATGTCCCCACCATACTTCGCTACCAGGTCAAACAGTACTTCATTCGAGATCGCTTCACAGTTTGCGACGTCTGCATCCTGCGCCAGCCCCAGGTTGTAGTGCAGATTGCCATCGCCCATATGGCCGAACACGACGGGCGTGGCTTCTGGTAGGCGGGCGGCGACGAGCTGGGCGGCTTCTTCGATAAATGCAGGGATGGCGCCGATGGGCAGCGCCAAGTCCTGCTTGATGGAGGGGCCGGCGCGGCGTTGGGCGGAGGGGATGAGTTCGCGCAGCGCCCAGAGCGCCTCGGTCTGGCTGCCGTCTTGCGCAAGCACAGCGTCTTCGCAGCTGGCGGTCATCAGAAGTTGGGTGAGGCGATCTTCCAGGATGTTGTCGGGCTGGGAGCCGCTGAGCGCGATCAGTACGGCGCAATTGGGGAGTGGCGTAAAAGGCTGCGGCACTTCGCCGTGCTGCGCGGTCATGACTTCTAGTGCCGCCTTGCCTATGTACTCGAAGGCCGTGAGCACTTCGCCTACTTCGGCCTTGGCATGGGTGAACAGGCCTAGCGCGGCGGCTGCATCAGGTAGGGCAACCATGGCCGTGGCGCGGCCTTGTTCGCTGGGGAGGAGGCGCAGGCTGGCGGCGGTGATGAAGCCCAGCGTACCCTCTGCACCTATCATCAGCTGCGCGATGTCATAACCCACATTGCGCTTGCGCAGGTTGTGCAGGCCCCGGTAGATATGGCCGTCCGCCAGCACGGCTTCCACGCCGAGCACGAGGTCGCGCATATTGCCGTAGCGCAGCACCTGCAGGCCGCCTGCGTTGGTGCCGATCAAGCCGCCCACGCGGGCCGAGGTGGATGAGCCGAGCCAGAGCGGGAATAGGCGATTCGCTTCAGCTGCGGTGGCGCGGATTTCGTCCAGCGTGCAGCCGGCTTCGACCGTCATCGTGTAGCCTTCGGCATCGACCTGTCGCACCTGATTGAGCCGGTCGCAGGCCATCAGCAACACCTTGTCACCCATCGGCGTCGCACCACCTACCAGCCCCGTATTACCTGCCTGCGGCACGATGGGCACGCCATGCGCGACACAACGCTGCACGATGAGGGCTGCTTCCTCCGTTGAGCCGGGTAGGGCCATGGCGAGCGTGCTGCCGTGCAGCTTGCGGCGTTCGTCGACTAGCCTTGGGGCGAGCTTTTCCGGGTCGGTGACCAGCGCGCTGGCAGGTAGTTGGGCTGCGAGTTCGGCAAGCAGGGGGTGGGTCATGATGCGAGTACAAATGAGATGGGCCGTACAGCGATCATACTGCACGACCCGCTATGTTGGCGGTCAGACCGTCACGCCCTCGGGCATATCGCCCGACAGTAGATAGTCGATCAACTCCTTCACGGGCCGGATGGCCGTGCCAAACGGCAGCTTGCTCGTGCCACGGAAGAACAGGCCCTTGTCCACCTCGCCACGCAGGGCGGCGGCGAGCTTGAGGTCGATGCAGAACTGGCCGATGCGGCCGATTCCATCGCGCAGGCCACAGGTGCTCAGGCAGTCCATGCGCTGCGTGCAGCGTCGCGGGTCGGCCACGGCATGTGCTTGCAGCGAGGATTCCCGCCGCAGGTATTGGCGTAGCCAATGGGTGGGCACAGCACGTGCCGGCAGGCCGGCCACGCTCACGAACTCGACCAGCCCCTCTGGGTCGGCCTCCACCAAGGTGCGCTTGAAGTTGGCATGGGCGTCGCCCTCGGCCGAGACGGCAAAGGCCGTGCCGAGCTGTACACCGTCGGCGCCATGGCTGAGCCAATGCCGCACCTTGTCGTGGCTATCCACGCCGCCAGCCACGATCAACTTGGGCGCATCGCTGCCCAGGCCCAGCTCGGCGAACAAGGCACGGCAGTCGGCCAGTACGCTGGCAAAGTCGAAGCGCGTGTCGCGCAGCTCGTCGATGCGCGCGGCACCCAGGTGGCCGCCTGCATGCGCCGGGTGTTCGATCACCACGGCATCGGCGCGGCGCCCCTTGCGCATCCAGCGCTTGAGCACGAT
>JAFAKZ010000454.1 GCA_019234745.1 Burkholderiales bacterium | reverse complement strand
CTGATCTGGCATATGTGGCTGATCGCCGGCCTGAGCTTCATCGCCATGCTGATCGCCATCATCGCGCACACGTTCAACTACAAGCGCGACTACTACATCCCTGCTTCGCAGGTCATCGATACCGAGGGTGCAAGGACCGCCTTGCTCGCTAGCCATGTCTGATATCGCTGTGAACCATACGGGCGCTGCAAGCGCCAACCCGAGCGTGCGCTTCTATACGGACCACCACCATCCGGAGAACGGCACGCTGCTGGGCTTCTGGCTCTACCTGATGAGCGACTGCCTGGTGTTCGCCTGCCTGTTCATGGCCTACGCCGTACTGGGCCACAACTACGCGGCTGGCCCCTCGGGCGCCACGTTGTTCGAACTGCCGGTCGTCGCCACCAATACGGCCATCCTGCTCGTCTCGTCGATCACCTATGGCTTCGCCATGCTGACGATGCAGAAGAACAACAAGGCCGCGACGCTGGGCTGGCTGGCCATCACGGGTCTCCTGGGTGCCGCCTTCGTCACGCTGGAACTGAAGGAATTCATCCAACTGATCGCCGAGGGCGCCGGCCCCACGCGCAGCGGCTTCCTCACGTCCTTCTTCTCGCTGGTCGGCACGCACGGCCTGCACGTGAGCTTCGGCATCCTGTGGCTGGTCACGCTGATGGTGCAGGTCGGCAAGCATGGCCTGAGCCCCGAGAACAAGCGCCGCCTGATGTGCCTGTCGATGTTCTGGCACTTCCTGGACGTCGTCTGGATCGGCGTATTCACCTTTGTCTACCTGATGGGAGTGCTGCCATGAGCGCGAACCACAATCACGATCACGAGCATCACGACGACCACGGTCACGGCGAAGGCCACGACCACGGCTCGCTGAAGTCCTACACCATCGGCTTCCTGCTGTCCGTCGTGCTCACGGCCATCCCGTTCTGGCTGGTGATGGGCAAGGTGTTCGACAAATCGAGCGTCACGGCGCTCGTCATCCTCGGCTTCGCCGCCGTGCAGGTCGTCGTGCACATGATCTACTTCCTGCATGTGAACGCGAAGGCCGAAGGCGGCTGGAACATGTTGGGCCTGATCTTCACGCTGATGCTGCTGTTCATCATGATGAGCGGCTCCGTGTGGGTCATGTACCACCTGAACCACAATATGATGCCGATGTCGGCAGGCGAAGTGCGGAACCTCCCGTAATGGGGGAGCCGTGCGACGCGCAGCAAGACGACCGGCCTCGCGCCGGTCGGCCGCTCTCACGGACAGCAAGGCTCACCCTGGGCCTGCTGTCCGTTTTGCTTTTGGTGGGCTTCCTGAGCCTGGGTACCTGGCAGCTCTTCCGCCTGCGCTGGAAGCTGGACCTAATCCAGCGCGTGGAAGCGCGCGTGCATGCGCCCCCCGGTGCCTTGCCGGAAGAGGCGCGCTGGCCGCAGGTGACGGCGGCATCGGACGAATATCGCCACGTGAGCCTTACTGGACGCTACTTACCGCAGCACGCTGTTTGGGTGCAGGCGGTAACTACGCTTGGTAGCGGCTTCTGGCTGCTGATGCCCTTGCAGCAGGCGGACGGCAGTATCGTATTGGTCAACCGGGGTTTCGTGCCCAGTCTTGGCTTTAGCGATATGCCGGCAGGGCAGACTGCGCCCGATACGACCGTCACCGGCCTCCTGCGCGTCACCGAGCCCAAGGGCGCCTTCCTGCGCCGTAATGACCCCGCCCACGGCCGATGGTATTCTCGCGACGTCGACGCCATCGCACGCGCACAAGGCCTGCAGCGCGTCGCGCCCTTTTTTGTCGATGCCGACGCTGCTAGCCTGAATGCAGGCACCGCACCGGCCTATCCCGTCGGTGGACTGACCGTGATCGCCTTCCACAACAGCCATCTCGTCTATGCCATCACCTGGTATGCGCTGGCCGCGATGACCGTGTTCGGCATGGTGCTGCTGGTGCGCGAAGAGCGTCGCGCCAAGGCGCTAAGCGGGAAGGAAGGCTGATGTCCCTCAAGTCTGACCAGGCCAAAGCGGCGAAGGCGGCGGATTCCGCCGTCGCCGAGGTCTCGGCCGACTACAAGAA
>JAFAKZ010000394.1 GCA_019234745.1 Burkholderiales bacterium | reverse complement strand
GTTTTGCTTTGGAAGCCTTGTGACGTAAGGGTCTGAAGCCAGTCTCACCTTCCACCTTGAAGCGTGCGCCAGTGGAAAGCTTATGGTTCCAAAGTTGTTACGAACCTGAACAAGCTACTCAACGTGGGCCTGCGGACCCGGACGGAGGAGAAATCGGCATGTGAGACCTACCGCCCAACGTAGCGCACTATGCGGGAGCGCTAGCGCGCACCGGAAGCGATGCACGCATGCGGAAGCGATCGGGCGGAAGGCGCTCGTAGGCGAGTTGCCCGCCATGGTTCTCCAGCAGTTGCCGAAGTGCCGCGAGCCCTTTGCCAGAGGAGACCTGACCATTGTGGGTATGGCGCGCTGGCATGACGCGTATGCCATGGACTATGCCTGCATCGTCTTCGCGGAGCTTGGCTGTGTTTTCGATTGCGACGCAGAGCAGGCGTCGATCGAGGGTGAGGGAAATCTCGACCGTACCGCCTGGTTCTGCATAACGATCGACGTTTTCCAGTAGTTCCTGCAGGGTTTCGAACAGAAGGAAGCCGGGCACCCGCGTGCCGTCGACCGAGGGGTCCACCGTCACGTTCACGGTAATGCCACGCTTGGTGAGTTCGGGCACCAGAATGGCCAGGCGCGGAGCAAGCAGATCAGTCGTTGCGGTTGCCGGCCCGCCTTTCGACAACACTAGCGTGGCGGAATCCGCGAGCGTTTCCAACTGGCTCGATGCTTGAGCGAGCAACGTCGAGGCTACCTGCAGTGCCTCGCGGCTATCTTCGGCAGCTATCCGTGGTCGAAGGGCTGCGTGAATCTTATTGCCTGTTTTCGACAACAGCGTACTCATGGCGTGGGCATAGGTATCGACAATATTAATCAGCGTCTCGTGCGTTTCCTTCAACAGTGCGTAGCTACCGTGCAACTGGACACTCAATCGTTCCTTTTCAGCATGGGTGCGGGCAATTTCGTTGCGCACTTCCGCCTCGCGCCTGGCCAGCTCCTGGTCGATCCGCCCCTTTGCCAGGATGTCCAGGTAGTTGTAGCGTCGACCGACTGCAATCGCCCATACCGTCGCTTCGCCGATCACCGCGCAAATGCCAAGCGACATCAAGTTTTCTGGTGCGCTGCTTGGCAGCTCCTGCATGACCGACCAAAGCATCATCGCCGAATAGCCAACTGCAGCAATAGCCTGGGCCGCCAGCATATAGCCAGAACCGGGAGTCCGCTGGCGGTATGCCTGCGCGGCGCAACCCAGCAGGACCATGACACTGAAAAATGGTGCCACGTTGATGATCGGCGCCAGCAACATTGCGCCGGGCGCCGCGATGCCAATACCCGCATACAGGCACGACAGCCCGAGGTAAGCTGCATTGACCAGCACCACCGCATCCAGCGACAGGGTTTGCAGCAGCGACAACGACTTATGCGTCGGCACCGCGGGGGCGTCGACGCCCGGAGCTCGCGACAGGCGGCGCAAGGCCTGTGCATTGAAGAGGAAATAGATCGAAGGCGGCGCATAGAGCGACAGGCGACGCCAGGCAGACGCGTCCAAACCGATCACCGTGTAGTCGCGCATGACATACCAATAGGCGATCGCAGCGATGGCGCCGAGGAGCAGCAGGTAGTCCGGTGATCGGCGCCTGCCCGCGCCGATCAAGGCTATGACAGCAGCCACGCCTGTCGCACCGACGAGTAGCCCGGCCCTCAGACGGTAATGCGCGAGGTCTTCAAAGAGTTTGGTGGGGTGGTCAAAGATAAAGTTGTTATAGAACTGTGATGTGGCATCGATGCGTACCAACACCGTGACATCGTTGCCCTCGGTGTCCGGAAGTTCGAATCGTGGCGTCATCGATTCCGACAGCCAGCCCGGCGCGAAAGCGCGCCTTTCGGCACTTCCGACCGAAGTGCCCGACTTGCCTATCAATACCAGCTGCTTCGGCGCAGAAGCCAGCCCTGCCCACACGGCCGCCAAATCGCAGCCAATGGTCTCGTCGGACAAGACGACTGGCCCCGTATTGTGCGTCTTGTAGCGCAATAGTACGAACAGGGACTTCCGCTCCCGCTCCGATGGCGGCGTACCGAGTGCGCAATCCCACGCGCAAAGCACAGCGCCCTCGCCCTTGGCGAAACGTTTGATTGCCTCATCAACCGGCGTATCAAGCGGCAGCACGAGAAACCGTCCGTCCGCCCCTGCCGGCGAATGCTGATCGACGACCCCTAGGTCGACAACGCCGGTCGCTGCCTGGCCGATGTCCGCGGCGGGCTCGATAATCAGCTTCTGTGGTACGTCCGCTGCCCGGGCACGCCAAATATGAGCCGTCGATACCAAAGCTGCTGTCATCGCCAGCAGCAGCGCCGCGCCGAACAGGTACCTGCTGGATAGATGCAACAGCCTCACGGTTTATCCCACCCTCTTATGCCAAAAGCATCCGGAACGTGTACAGTCACTTGACCCCTTATGCCATGCTGGTACAGTTGGCAGGCCTCGCCGGGCCGAACTGGCGGGGTGGAACCAAATTCAGATCGAACATAGTACGCTCAATGAGGATCGTTCCATGAACCGCAAATTTCTTTTCCTGATTGCCATCTCGCTGATCGCGGCATCCGCTAGCGCAAGACTTCCCCCGCCGTCCCAGGCGGGGAATCCGAATGGCGGCAATATGTCCACCGGCCGCACCCCGCAACCGACCCCACAACCCTCTCCAACCTTGGCGCAACTCCTGAAATGGCTCAGTCAACGTCACGGTTGATCGACCCGGCAATGTCGGAATCCGGTGCCGGACTGAGCTTCGGCGCCGGGCTTCCACCCACCAATAGTCCTTTTACATCGCGGCCGCATCCAGTACACGCATCAAGGCCACGAAACGCGTCGTCGGATTGCTCCCTTTGCGCATGAAGTCAATCATGTCGCCGCGAACCTTGTAGACCATATCCTTCGACAACCCAGATTCGTCGTCACCGATCAGTTCTTTGGGTAAGGCGAAACCGAGCAGCCGGCGCATCGTCTGAGCCTGCTCGGGACGGTAGTGCCTTACCAGTGCCCGCGCCTCCTGCCCTGCGCAATACTCCTCCCACGCCACACCTGCGCTAGGCGTGAGATCCATCAAAGTGCTCGCGAGCTTGGCGATCAACGTGTCAGGATCGGTTCCCTTCGCGAACCAGCCCGCCAGCCCGCAGCTGGCATTGAGACCGCTGAGCAGTTCGAAACGCCCGCGGCTCGTCATGATGACTACTGGAATGGGAATACCGGCCCGACGGAGCTCAGGCACGAAGGTCGTCGGCGGCAGCGGGCTGATATACCAGTCCGTCAGCAACACAGCCGGCCGGGTGTACAGCTCCTTTATCCGCGAGAGCATGCCATCGGTATCGGAAAACGCATGCACGTCGTCAAAACCCTGCTCCTGCAGGCGTTCCACGTAAGCAGACCGCAAGTCGGCCTCATCTTCGAACATCACGATTCTCGGAAACAAAGTTCTCTCCTTGCCCTTCCTTGCCGCAGCAGATGCCCTCGGAATCATTCCGCGACTCTGCCACCCACGACGCCCGCAACGCGATGTCGTCGGCATATCGACGGAAGCTGCCGGACTTTACACGTAATCCTCGGCCGACGACAGAATCATTCCGATAGTCTGGGCTTCAGGCAGACCGTACATTGCACTTCGGGCGAACGGGGGAAGGCAACGAGCCTCGGCGTCGTCATTCTTAACCTATGAAGACTGGAGTGCTTCTGATGAAACAGATGGATTTCGAATCGGCGCTGCTCGTGGCGGGTGGCGAGGAAATCGTACCGCCGAACGAAAACGACTGGGGCGACCCGATAGGCAGCCCAAATCCGTTCCCGCCCACCCTGCCGATCTGGCAGATTCCGACGCCCCAGCCGGCACCCCGTCCGTTGCCAGGCACGGGTTCGCAGCCGGTTCCCATTCCAAATCCGCTACCACCGCATCCGCATCCAGTGGTGCCCATTGGTGCAAGGCACTAATTTGCTAGCGGTTCAAAGCGTATGAACGCCTCGAACCGATGCCCCTTTCTACGTCTTCCACCGCGCATGTCACGAAGTATGCGCAGCGGGAGCGACCGACATCGATGTCACAGGAATCGATGCCGTGATATTTGACCTGTGTTTCTTGGAGAAATGA
>JAFAKZ010000361.1 GCA_019234745.1 Burkholderiales bacterium | reverse complement strand
ATCTGGTGATATCGCCCGCCATGGTAGCTGTACCGCGGCCGCTCGCCAAACGGGCAATCCAAGTGTTGGAGGTATGTCGACTGGCGCCTACATTGCGTCAGCGGAACTTCGCCGTGAGCTTCGCCACCAGCCCCTCCTTCTGCTCTGCCGCCACCGCATCACGCAGCGCCTGCACGACGCTGTCCGGCACTGCCGGATTGCACGCCAGCCACATGGTGGAATCCTTGGCATCGCCGCCGCCTACGATGGGCTTGATGGTGCCGGCCTGGCCTTCGCGCGCTGCGCGGTAGGGGGCGCTGATCGCCCCGCCCACCCACAGGTCGATGCGGTGGCTGATCAGCTTCTGCAGGTTGAGCGTGTCGCTGGGTGCGCGATCCAGCACGATGCCCTGGCGCTCCACATAGTCGCCATAGGCATCGTCCACATAGCCGCCCACGCGGTAGCGCTTGGCGTCCACCATCTTCTTGAGTGTGATCGAGCTGTCGGACAGGGCGAACAGGGTGATATGGTCGTCGACCAGCGGTGTTACCCATTTGTACCAGGGCTCGCGCTGGGCCGTGCGCACGGCGGAGTAGACGCAGCGGTCCGACAGGTTGCGCGTCTCAGCCAGCGAGCGGGCCCAGGGCAGTATCTGGAAGGTGCCCTCGAGATTGGTACGGCGCAGCGCCTCCTGGATGATCTCGGTGGAGATGCCTCCGACGCGCCCCTGGTCGTACATGTTGAAGGGCGGATAGTCTTCCGTATCGAACACCAGTACGGTACCTGCCGGCACAGAACAGGACAGGATCAGGGGGAGAAATCGCAGCAGGACGCGTTTCATGATGAGCCAGGACAAAGTGCAGTCGGCATCAGCACAGCATACGCCTGTTTGAATTGTCTGCGCAAAGCACTGCCGCAACGGACTGTATGCATTTTTCCCAATTGAACCAAAGAGCTAGACAGATGGCTCACTGTCCGTCAGGATATCGATACAGTTGATGTAATTTCCGTACCGCGACATGCTCCCCATGCATGCACGGGCCACGGAAGTCGGACGGACTTGTCGGCCTAACCCTTTTTCGCCATTGATGTTTTTCCCGTATGCACGTGCTTGCACGTCATTTCCAGGGGATACGGATTGACAATGGCGGGTCGACCGGGCCATGTAGTGTTGATACAAATTGATGGCGACGATAAAGAGCGCCGCCGCGCCGGCCCGTCCGACGCAGGCAAAAATTAGATTCGTCTTCGCAGGCAGACTCCCTGAAATCTGCCAAGGAAACGATGAGGGATTCAAGAATGAAGGTCGCTGCGCTGTCGTTATTGTTTTGTGCCGCCGTTTTTTGCTACGCTGATTCGACCAAATATATCGCCAAGCCCCAGGATACGTCGCTATCCAAGCTGATCGCGCGCTGGGCCAGCAGCGATCGCCAGAGCTTCAAGTGGGAAGCTAGTTTCGACGTGCCCATCAACGATGTCGCGGCGATCAATTCCGAGGCGCAACTGGGCCAGGCCACAGCGATGGACGACGCCCTGCTCCGCATACTGGACGTGGAAGTCAAGAACGCGGCAAACCCGGCCACACTGGTCGCCTGTCACTTTCCCGACGATGATCCTTCCTGGGTCGTGCGCGACAGCAAGCAGCCGCCCTGCGACAAGCCGCTTAAATAGGCAGGCGGTCGGAAAACTCGACCAGCATATCGAGTAGCGCCCGTACAGCCGGCGACAGACCGCGCTGGCTGACATAGACGGCCTGCATATAGCCTTCCGGAAAGCGCCAGTCCGGCAACACTTCCACCAGGCGCCCGGCGCGCAGATCGTCATTTGCCACGTTTTCCGGCAGCATGGTCATCCCAAGCCCGGCCAGCGCTGCCTTGAGCCTGAGGCTGAACTGCTCGGTCGCCAGCCTGGGCGGCAGGATGAACTCCCTGACCTCCCCGTTCGGACCAACAAGGCGCCAATGTATGCGTCTGTCCGCCTCCACGGCGCCCAGCGCTGGCACCACGGCCAGGGCGCTAGGCGTGGTGATGCCGCCGTACTGGGCAACCAGGCCCGGGCTCGCCACCAGCATGCCACGCGCCGCCTTGAGCCGCCGAGTGGCCCATTGCGGGTCTTCGTCGTCCACCGTACGCACGCGGATGGCAAGGTCGATGGCTTCTTCGATCAGGTCCACGCGGCGATTCGTCGCCACCGTCTCCAGCACCACCTTGGGGTAGCGCAGGGTGAATTCCAGCAGCATCTCAGTCAGGTAGGTATCGAACATGGCGACAGGTGCGCTCAGCCGCACCAAGCCACTCGGCTCCGCCTTCAGGCTGGCGGCCACGCGCTCGGCCGCATCCGCCTCCCGCATCAGCGCCTGGCAGTGGCCGAGGAAGCGCTGCCCTACATCCGTCATGGTCAGCTTGCGTGTAGTGCGCTGCAACAGGCGCACGCCAAGGCGCGCTTCCAGCCCCGCCACACGGCGCGACAGGCGTGACTTGGGGATGCCCAGGCCTCGCGCTGCGGCCGAGAAGCCGCCTGCCTCCACCACGCGGGCAAAGTAGACGTAGTCATTGAAATCGGCGCTTTCGATTGCATCCATGGGCGGAACAATGCTCTTTGGTTACGGCGTAAGGCAACGTCAATGCATTGAATCTACGATACGACGCAATCCCGATCAAGCGGCTTACGACTGCGGGCCGCAAGTGCCAATGCGCGTCACGCTCGGGACGTTGCCCTGATAGGCATGCGCAAGTAGCGGTTCGTACACGCAGTAGCGCCGCTTGTTGGTATGGATCATGGTGACACGGTTATTGCCTTCCTGGTGCTCATGCACATCGAGTACGACTTCTTCGCCCAGATAGTCGTCGAAGCTCTTCTGCAGCGCCGTCTTCACCTCTTCCGGCAACTTGGCGAGTGTGGGCGGCAGTGGCTTGAGCTTGACGATGCCGACACTGGGACCGTGGTTCTCGTCGGCACGTACGGCACGGTTCGCATCGCTGATCTGGGCGCGGGCGCGTTCGAGCAGGCTGGGCTCAGCGACCGGTGGCAAAGTCGCTTCGGCGGGTGCCGCAGGCGTAATAGCCGACGCCGCGTCGTTCTGCGCGTGGGGCGCGGTCGGCACAACCTTTCGCGGTGCCGTCCGTACCGGTGACGGATTGGGCGCGACGGGTGTGGGTCTTGGCTCGCTCGGCGGCGATACCATACGCAGCACGACCTCGAATGGCGCACGCGCCGTTGCCGGCTGGTTCGCCTGCAAGCGGAAATGCCATTGCAGCAGGATGAGGTGCACCAGCACCGACATGCCCACGGCAAAGACGAACTTGCGCTCGGACAGGCGCATGCTTCCCCCCAAATCGATGTGATTTTTGTCCGCTACTGACCCTCCGTCCCGCCGTTCGTTCCGTGGATGGCACAGTGATATGATATCGCCCTCAATAAGCGACACCGCCACTATGTTCCATCTCGACAAGACCGACACCCCCGATTACGCCTCGCTGGACAAGCAGCTGGCTGCCATGCTGGAAGGCGAGCGAGATTTCATCGCCAACGCCGCGCAGTTCTCCGCCTTCGTGAACCAGATGATCGACGACCTGAACTGGGCTGGCTTCTATCTGCTCAAGGATGGCGAGCTCGTTCTCGGCCCCTTCCAGGGCAAGGTCGCCTGTGTGCGTATCGCGCTGGGCAAGGGTGTGTGCGGCACGGCAGCTGCCACACGCGAGACGGTACTGGTGGAAGACGTGCACGCCTTCCCCGGCCATATCGCCTGCGACGCGGCGTCGGCCTCGGAAATCGTGATTCCGCTAATCAAGAATGGCGAACTGATCGGCGTATTCGACGTCGACAGCCCGCGGCCGAACCGCTTTGGCAAAGACGACCAAGCAGGATTGGAGAAGTTGGTGGCGCGCTTCCTGGACAGCTTCGACAGCTGGTTCTGATCGCCTCATGTAGGTTGGGCCTCGCGGAGCTCGGCCCGACCTACACCTTTACACGCCATGCTTGATCAAGCTGCCGTGCAGCTTGCGGCGCTGCAGCTTGCCGCTTTCCGTGCGTGGTAGTTCGTCCACCCTCATATAGCATTGCGGGGCGAGCCAGCCCAGCCGCTCCAGGGCATAGGGACCGATGTCCTTCACGTCGATGATCTCGGGCGACACGTAGGCGGCCACCAGCTGGCTGTCGCCGCGCACGGTGCGGTCGACGAACACGGCCACGTCCGTCACGCCGGGGAAACCGCGCAGCACACTCTCCACCGCCTCCGGCCGTACCTTGTTACCGCCCACGTTGAGCACGTCGTCTTGGCGCCCGTCGATGAACAGGTAGCCGGCCGCATCTATCCAGCCTAGATCACCTGGGTAGAACCAGCCGCCCTCGAAACGGCTGGTGCGTGCCTGCGGTTCGCCGACATAGTCGGCAATCATGCCGTCCACCGCCACGCGTACGGTGCCCACCTCGTTCGGCGGCAGTGGCGCTCCCGCCCCGTCGACCACCTCGATGCGCGCCCACGGCGCCACGCGCCCCACGCAGGCGGGCTTGCCGACCAGCTCGGCCGCCGTCGCCAGCGCAATCACGCCTATTTCCGTTACGCCGTACACCACGTGCACATTGGGTGTCAGTTTGGCGCGCAGCAGGTCTGTGACGGGCGGTGCCGGCGTAGCACCAACCAGGCACACATGCTTCAGTGCCGGCAGGGTCTGCTGGCGACCAGCCAGGTAATGCGCCAACCCGGCGGCCTGCACGGGCACCATCATCAGCCGCGTGACGGCGAAGCGCTCCATCACGTTGACCACGTCTTCCGCGCTGTATTCCGTGGCAAATACGACGCGCCCGCCGGCACACAGGGTACCCAGCACGGGGATCAGCGAAGACGCGATGTTGAGGTCGGACGCCAACAGACAGGTATCGGCCTCGAACGGTGCCGACATGCGCGTCATGCGCAGGCTGGCCGCCTCGTATGTCTGGACGACACCAGCCGGCGCATCCGTGGTCCCGGAAGTCAGCAGGATGCGGAACGGCGCCTGTGCAGCGGGGGGCGGGAAGGCGGTGGGCGATATCGCGCCGACCCGCGAATGAATCTGCTCGGTAAGCGCAATGCACGGCAGCCCTGCATCTTCCAAACCGGGCCAGCAGGAGACCAGCAAGTCGACAGCGAAGCGTTCGCACAAATCTCGGCGCTCTGCGGCGGCGAGTGCGGGCGAGAGGTTGAGCGTGACGGCGCCCAGCTGCGCCAGCGCCAAGGCAAACACGCAGTAGTCGGGCGACTGGGTCAGCGTGATACCGACACGCATTCCTTCGCGCACACCTTTGGCCCGCAGGTAATCGGCCGCCGAGAGCCAGCGCGCCTGCAGGTCGGCATAACTGATGCGCTCATTGCGGTAGAAGATGGCCGTCGCATCGGGCTGGCGAGCGACTGTGGCGTGCAGCGTGGGCAGGAAGGACATGGCGATCACCCGGCATTGCGTCATTGAATCTGCACCCAGTATACCGCCGGCGGCGCTGAACTCGCCGCGCCTTGTCCTGTCGATAGCGCGGTTGGTGCCGTCAGCAAGCTGTTTCGTCGCACACACGCATCAGGCTGTCGTGATACGGGCAAGATGCCTGCGTCCTTGCGCATCAACGCGTGTATCGTCTTTTCCGCGTTCGTTCTTACTTGGAGTATTTTCATGTCGCTTAGCAAATTCCGTGTGATCCCCCTGGCCATCGCATTGGCTGCCACGTTCTCCGCCTCGGCGCTGGAGCAGGAAGACCCGATCGAAACGGCCATCCGCCTGGAGCACCCGCAGGACGCCGAAAAGCTGATCGACGCGCGCCTCAAGGCCGACTTGAACGACCCCATCGCACTGCACGGCATGATGGAGCTGGCCATCGACGAACACACGGGCAACGATGCCAAGCGACAACAGGCAATGGGTCGCCTGGAGGCCTGCATGGCGGCAAAGCCCAAGGCAGCGCCCTGCCATGTTGCCTATGGCGCCCTGCTCGGCACGCAGGTCATGAGCGGCGGGATGATTGCCGGGGTGCGCGCCGTCGGCAAGATCAAGGACGCCTTCCTGGCAGCCGTCGCCGCCGACCCCAACAACTTCGAAGCGCGCGACATGCTCGTCCAGTTTTAC
>JAFAKZ010000201.1 GCA_019234745.1 Burkholderiales bacterium | reverse complement strand
GGCGCCGTAGATGCGCAGGCCATCGGGCTGCTCGACCAGACCAAACTCCACCGTGTACCAGTACACGCGCGCCAGATTCTTCAGCGCACCGAGCTTCTGTGCCTTCAAGCCGCCCGCGCCGTAGGCCTGGATATAGTCGGCGAACACGGGGTTCATCAGCATGGGCACGTGGCCGAACACGTCGTGGAACACGTCCGGCTCTTCCAGGTAATCCAGCTCATGCGGCTTGCGGATGAAGTTGCCGGCCGGGAAGCGGCGGTTGGCCAGGTGGTCGAAGAACACATCGTCCGGCACCAGGCCCGGTACGGCCACGACCTGCCAGCCCGTGTGGCGCATCATTACTTCCGACAGCTTGCGGAAGTCCGGAATTTCTTCCGGGCCGATGGGTAGCGATTCCATGCCCTTGACGAAGGCGTCGCAGGCGCGACCGGGCAAGAGCTTGGTCTGGCGCTCGAACAGCGTGCGCCACACGCCGTGTTCTTCGGCCGAGTAGTTATCCCAGCCCTGGTCGATGGTCCAGTCAGGGTTTTGCGGCTGACAGGCATCACCTGCAGCGAGGCCGTGCTTCTCGCGTTCGGTGGTTTGTGCGGTGCTCATCATGGCCTTAGTTCCCGAATTCCTTTTCGTGCAGGAAGGCGGCGTGCTTGGGCGCGCGCTTGGTGCGCGACCATTCTTCCAGCATGTCCCACTTCACCGAGTCGAGACGCTTGAGGATGTTGGCTTCGTCCGGGTCCGGGCAGGCCAGCTCCAGGCGGTGGCCGTTCGGGTCGAAGAAATAGATGGAATGGAAGGCACCATGGTCGGTCACGCCCAGCACGTCCACGCCGTTTTCTTCCAGGTGCGCCTTGTACGCCAGCAGTTCTTCGCGGTCCTTCACCTTGAAGGCGATATGCTGCACCCAGGCCGGCGTGTTCGGATCGCGCCCCATCTCCGGCTGCGTGGGCAGCTCGAAGAAGGCGAGCACGTTGCCGTTACCGGCGTCCATGAAGATGTGCATATATGGGTCCGGCGCCTTGGTCGAGGGCACGAAGTCCTCGGCGATGGCCAGCACGAAATCCATCTTCAGCATCTTCTGGTACCAAAGCACCGTTTCCTTGGCGTCCTTGCAGCGGTAGGCGACGTGGTGGATGCGGTCGATCTTCATCATTGCTTCTCCACCTGCAGCACGCCGCGGCGAATCTGGTCGCGTTCCAGCGATTCGAACAGGGCCTTGAAGTTGCCTTCGCCAAAGCCGTCGTCGCCCTTGCGCTGGATGAATTCGAAGAACACGGGGCCCAACACCGTTTCGGAGAAGATCTGCAGCAGCAGGCGCTTTTCGCCGTTCGTGGTGCCGTCCAGCAGGATGCCGCGGGTTTGCAGGGCGCTCACGTCCTCGCCATGGCCGGGCAGGCGCTCTTCCAGCATCTCGTAATAAGTGTCGCGCGGGGCCGTCATCAGCGGCACGCCGGCTTCCTTCAGCATATCGATACTCTTGATGATGTCATTCGTGAACAGAGCGATGTGCTGGATGCCTTCGCCGTTGAACTTCATCAGGAATTCTTCGATCTGGCCCGAGCCCTTGGAGGACTCTTCGTTCAGCGGGATGCGGATCTTGCCGTCAGGCGCCGTCATGGCACGCGAGGTCAGGCCCGTGTACTCGCCCTTGATGTCGAAGTAGCGGATTTCGCGGAAGTTGAACATGCGCTCGTAGAACTCAGCCCAGAACTTCATGCGGCCGCGGTAGACGTTATGCGTGAGGTGATCGACGACGGTGAAGCCGTAGCCCACGGGGTGGCGATCCACGCCCTCGATGAACTCGAAGTCGATATCGTAGATCGACTTGCCTTCTTCGAAGCGGTCGATCAGGTAGAGCGGCGCGCCGCCGATGCCCTTGATGGCGGGCAGCTTCAGCTCCATCGGGCCGGTCGGCACGTCGATGGGCTGGGCGCCCAGTTCCAGCGCACGCTTGTAGGCGGCATGCGAATCTTTCACGCGGAAGGCCAGGCCGCAGGCGGACGGGCCGTGCTCGGCCGCGAAGTAGCCGGCGTTGCTCTTCGGCTCGCGGTTCACGATGAAGTTGATGTCGCCCTGGCGGTACAGCACCACGTCCTTGGAGCGATGGCGCGCCACCAGCGTGAAGCCCATCTTTTCGAACAGGGGTTCGAGCACATTGGGTGTGGGCGAGGCGAATTCCACGAACTCAAAACCCATCAGGCCCATGGGGTTTTCGAACAAATCCGACATGCTGTCATCCTCTCTTTGATTGGGGGCGGAACGTCACCGCGATGTGTGTTCGGAGCGCCGATAAATCAGCATAGAATCCCAGCGCCGAAAGATGCCAGAGCATACGAATTTGACCGCGCAATGTGCTTGCAAAATCCCCCTGAAAGCGGCGCAGCATTGGCATAAAATGCCAACATTGAATCGAATGGCGCAAGAACATGGTAGAGCTGGACAAGATCGATCTCAAGATACTCGCCGCACTGCAGGAAGATGGCCGGCTGACCAACCTGGAGCTGGCCGAGACCATAAACCTATCGCCCTCCCCCACCCTGCGGCGGCTCAAGCGCCTGGAGACGAGCGGCGTGATCGCGCGCTACGTTGCGCTCTTGGAACCGGCCAAGATCGGCCTGGGGCTGGAGGCCTTCGTGCGTGTGATGCTGGACAAGCGCGAACGCAATTTCGCGGGCTTTGCGAAAGCGGTCCAGCAGTGGCCCGAGGTCGTGTCCTGCCACGCCATGGCGGGCGAAATGGACTATCTGCTGCGCGTGGTATTCGAAGACCTGGCGCACTTCTCGCGCTTCGTGATGGATACGCTCCTGCAGCACCCAGGCGTGGTCGACGTGAAATCGAGCTTCGTGCTGGAGGCGATCAAGCAGACGACGGCGCTGCCGCTCACGCACCTCAAGCGGCCGGCCGGCAAGGAGTAGCTTATTTACTGCTCATAACCGTAGTGGGCCAGTATGCGCTGGTAGGTGCCGTCCGCCTTCATCTCCTCGAGTACCTTCGCCCAGCCGGCCGTGCTCATGCCGGCTCGGCCGCGCCCGGATACCAGATAGAGCGTGTACGTACGCAGGACAGGTCCGTGCGCGACTTCGGACGGGTCCATATTGGCCTGGCGCATTGCGAACTCGGCCGTATTCTTCGACGCAAGCCACGCGTCAATATGGCCCGCCTGCAGCTTGCGCGCATTGGTCGCCTCGTCGGATGAAGGGTCCAACGATGCTATGCCAAGCGACTTTGCCAATTCGTCGCTGAGCGCATCGCGCAGCACACCCACCGCGCCATGTCGGCTCCCCGTGATGATGTCCGGATCGATCTTACCGTCCTTACGGACGTAGACCAGAAATGGCTCTTCGAACAGCGGTGCTAGCCATAGGTACTTGCCTTCGCGGACCGGCGTGCGGCCTATCTGGGCTACCAGCACGTCCGGCCGCCCATTCACCTCGCGTACGGCGCGGGCATAGGGCACCAATTCGCCAGCGATGGTCACGCCCTGGCGCCGTGCCAGTTCGTCGACGAGCTCTGCCGACACGCCGGTCAAATGACCGTGGTCCATGTAGCAATAAGGCTGAATGTTCGCGCAGAGAAAACGAAGGTCGGCTGCGCATGCAGCAAACGACAAGAACCATATCAGGCCCAATCGGCACCAATACCGCATCCGTACACGCCCACAGTCTGATTGTTCTGATCACGGGCCAGCAGTCGAATGCCGCCTCGCCCCGTGCCAGTATAGGAAAGCGCGCATAGAACTGCAGCAACGTGCTTGCATGACGGCAGCCATCGACTACCTTGGTTAATGTCGAAAACGCTCACCACCTCTTCCAAGGAACGCCATGTCCATCCTGTCGCGCATTGCCGTCAGCCTTATTCTTCTCGCCGCATGCGCGCTCGCCGCCGCTGCCGACCCGGTGCCCATGTACAACTACATCGACGCGCCGTTCATCCTGCCCGACGGCGGCATTGGCAAGGACCTCACCGACTATCTCAATGCCAAGCTGGCAGGCAAGTTCACCCTGCACCTGAGCAATGTGGCGCGCAGCAAGCTGAACTACGCGGTGCTCAATAATCCGGAATTCAAGGGCGTGGTGGCCTTTACCAACCCTGCCTTCCTGGGCGACGAGGGCAAGACCAAGTACAACTGGACCGATAGCTTCATGACGGACGAAACCCAGGTCGTGTCGACGACCGCCAAGCCCGTGGACTTCAAGGGCGACAAGGCAGCGCTCAAAGGCAAGACGGGGGGTGGCATACTTGGCTTCGTCTACAAGCCCATGGAGCCGGAACTGGGTACCAGCATCAAGCGCGACGACGCCGCGAGCGACGACAAGAATCTCGAAAAACTGCTGGCGGGCAAGATCGACTTCGCCATCATGAACGAGTCTGCCATCAAGTACCTGCAGACGCAGCCTAACTTTGCCGGCAAGTTCACGGTCGCCAAGACGCCCATCAGCAAGATCACGCGCCACCTGATGGTCGATAAGCGCGCGCCGGCCGGGCTGTATGAGGCGCTCGAAGCCATCGTCAAGGCCATGCCGAACGACCCGCAGTGGAAGGCTGTGCTGAGCAAGTACGGTCAATGAGGCTACGGGGCGGCATCGCCGCGATCGCGCTGTCTTTCCTTGTTGCGATGCCGGATGGTGGCGTCGCGGCGGCAAAGCTTCCTGTCGTACGTGTAGGCATGGGGGATAGCCAGCCGCCCTACCTTATCGCCGGCCGTGGTGGCGGCATCGAATACGGCATCATCGAGGGAACGCTGACGCTGGCAGGCTACAGGCTGGAGCCGTATTTCGCGCCGCTGGCGCGCATGCATGCCCTGTACCGTGCCCATGCGCTCGACGCGGCCGCGACGGTGACGGAATCGAGCGGCCTGCCCGGCTACTACTCGCAGCCCTATATCGCCTACCACATCGCCGCAATTTCCTTGGCCGAGTCGGGCTTCAGGATAGAGAACGTGGCCGACCTGGCAGGCCACTCGATCGCCACGTTCCAGACGGCGCGTGTGCAGATCAGCGATGCCTTCCGGCAGATGGCGGATGCGAACGAGCGCTACCAGGAGATGAGCCCGCAGTCGCTGCGCAACAACCTGCTCTACGCGCACCGCGTGGACATCGTCATCGGCGACCCCGTCATCTTCCGCTATGCCAATCGGGAACTACCCACGAGCATCGACACGACGCAACCGCTTGCCATCCACCCGATTTTTCCACCCCACCCGTTCAAGCTGGCCTTTGCGGACCAGCATGTGCGCGACGCGTTTGACCGCGCGCTGCCACGCTTCCTGGCCAGTGAGGCGTATCGCGAGCTGCAGCGCAGATACGACTGGACGCCGCCGCCCTTACGGTAATTGCACGGATTCCTAGGAAATATCCGCGCGCTGGGCGCTGTAGATCACGCAGTCCGCACCGATATCCTCGGTCGCGATCACCCGCAGGTCGATCACGCCATCGCGCGCAGAACTTGCGCGGTAGGTACGGCCAGCGTCCAATGCGTTGCCGGCGCAGATCAGCAGATGCTGGGCTTCGCCCTTGGCGGGGCGCAGGTAGATGGCCTGCACCATATCCGAGGCCGGTGCCGCAGCGACCAGGCCTGCCTGGCTCATGGCACCCTTGGCGCTAAGCGAAATCGCTTCCGGCTCGCGCCCCAGCAGCTGCACGCCGGCCAGCATCTCGCGCTGCCCGGCCTGTGCCGACCGGCGCACCATGCCAATGCGCCAGACGGGGTCGGACTCGATGCGGATGCCCAACAGCTGACCCACGCGCAACCAGCCCATGTGGCGCGTCAATTTCAGGCCCAGGCCGTTGAGGCTGGCATCGACGATCTCACCGGGCTCCAGCTTGGCTTCGTCGCGCACGAAAGCGCTGCGCTGCTGCTGGGGCGCATGTTGCGTCAGCTGTTTGCGGATAGTGGCGAATTCATAGGCCACCGTAAGATTGCCGGAGATCGCGCGGCGCTCCGACACGCGGCGCATCTTCTTGCCGCTCCAGCGATTCTTCAGGTGCTTGATGACGATCAGCGTCTCGGCCACGCCGAGCGAACCATCCGGGTTCAGCATGTCGGGCAAGGCATTGTTGAGCTTGATCTGGTACTCCAGGCCAACCAACTCGTGCAGGCTTTGCTCCAGCCCGTAGTACAGGCCGCTGCGGCCTTCTGGCGCACGCGTGGGCAGCTGGCTCAGCACGGTAGGGGCGTTGTCTGTATTGCCGCCGTGGCCGAAGGGCGTGTCGGCTGAGTGCTTGGTGCTGACGCGCGTGAACTCGGCCAGCGAGTCGGCAATGCGGTCTGCGATCAGCAACTGCCGGCCCTGCAGGTCGACGGAAACCGAGCGGGCCAGCAGCACCAGGCGCGCAAGCTGCTGCTGCAGGTGGACGGCATCCGTCACCCCGTCGGCTGCCACGGCGCTCAGGCCGCCGCCGTGGCTCAGCGCATAGGCGACGGTGGGCTGGATCTCGTGCCAGGGCAGGCGGCTGGCACCCGGCTCGATCAGAAAGTGGACAATATGGTAGCGGCCCGTCCAGTACAGCCAGTTGGTGACGGCCGTCTGCAGCATGGCAAAGGTGGCCGGCTTCTTGGCCAGGTGCACCACCTCGCGGTTGAGCGATTCGTGATAGCCATCGCGCACGGCCCGCAGGTAGGGGAACATGGCGCGCAGAAGCAGTGTGGTGCGCGCTTGATTGTTGGCGGCTGTCACCAACTCCTGCATGGCCCGGTCGGCAACATGACGCAGGCGGTCGTCGGCCGCATTCATCAGCGTAATGCCGTCCTGCTGCAGTAGCTCGCGGTTGGAGTCGCGCCCCAGCCACTCGGCCATGGATTGCATGGCAAGAATAGGGCTTTCGTGATCGAGCTGAGCGAGCGAAGCAGCGAAGCGATCGGCGCGGGTGTCCAGGACGCGGGACAACAGTTGCTTGACGTTACCGATCATGAGGTGCAGATTCCTGTGGCTGCAAGCTCCGTTCAGGCATCCAGACCATCCAGAGGCGTCGGAATCTTGCAAGGCAACTAATTCACAATTGCCTCGTCATGATTCTGGCATATTTCCCTTACGGCAAAGAAGGCCGTCCGTACTTTCCTCGCAACCGTTCAGGCTTTTCGCGACACTTTTGCGAGCGCGATGCGACAGATGCGCTCGCACAAAACTGGGAAAGCAATGCCGGCCGCGCGCGCCGCCTTGGGTAACAGGCTGTTGGCCGTCATGCCCGGCAGCGTGTTGACCTCCAGGCACCACAGCCGCCCCCCCGCATCCAGGCGGAAATCGCTGCGGCTGTAGCCCGACAGCTTGAGTGCGCCATGTACGCGCAGGGCCAGCGCCTGTGCCTCGCGCGCAATGGCATCGGGCAGATCGGCCGGGAATATCTCCTCAACGGCGCCTGCCTGGTACTTGGCTTCGTAATCGAACACGTCATCGCGCGTCAGCACGATCTCGCCCACCGGTAGCGCCTCGCCATCCAGAACACCCACCGTGATCTCTCGCCCGGCGACAAAGCGTTCCAGCATAACCTCGTCACCAAAGGCCTGTGCGCGGGTGATTGCAACATCCAGTTCGGCAGGCCGATGCACGACGGACAAGCCAACCGTCGAGCCCTGCTTGTTCGGCTTCACCACCAGCGGGTAGCCCAAATGACGGTCGATATCCTCAGCGCCGGCCGGCGCCATCAACCACGGCGCCGTGGGAATACCAGCCGCGAGGAATAGGCGCTTGGACATATCCTTGTCCATGGCAATGGCGCTCGCCGCATGGCCGCTGCCCGTATAGGGGATGCCGGCGAGATCGAGCATGGCCTGCAGCGTGCCGTCTTCGCCCGTGCCGCCATGCAGCGCCAGGAACACGACGTCCACGCCGGCCAGGTCGGACGTCGGCAGCACGTTGTAGCCGTCCTGCCTGATCAGGGCAAGAGACTGCGCGTCGGGCGGCGCCATTGCTACGCTTGCCTCCAGCAAACGTGCTTCCGCCTCAGCCGTGAGCCGCCCGCGCGCGGTGTCGACGGCGATCACTTCGTGCCCCTGCTCGCGCAAGGCTTTCACCACCTGTGCGCCACTGGCGACGGAAACGTCGCGCTCCTCGCTGGCGCCACCGAACAGCACAGCCACGCGCAGCTGCGTTCGCGTATCGGACATCATTCCTCCAGAGGATTGCTAGGCGGTGGCACAAGCCAGGGCGGCATCGATGCGCGCCCTCGCCGCTTCGCTGACGGATGTCATGGGCAGGCGCAGGCTGTCTTCGCTCATGCCCAGGCGCGACAATGCGTACTTGGCGCCACCGGGGCTGGATTCGAAGAACAGCGCGGCGTGCAGCGTGGCCATCTTCTCGTTCAACTCGCGGGCACGGCGGAAGTCGCCTTCCACACCGGCCCGGATGAAGGCTGCGTAGAGGCGCGGTACCACGTTGGCCGTGACGGAGATGCACCCTGCCCCACCGTGGGCCAGATAGCCCAGCGCCGTGGCATCGTCGCCCGACAGGTAGTCGAACGGCTTCGTAATGCGCAGGCGCTGCTCGCTGAGCCGCCCCACATTGCCGGTCGCATCCTTGATCCCCTGCACCTTGGGCAGCTCGGCCAGCGCCACGATGGTATCGGTGCTGAACTCGATGCCCGTGCGCGAGGGCACGTTGTAGACCAGGATGGGCAAGGCGGAAGCCGCGTCCACGCGCTGGAAGTGCCCGATCACCTGCGCCTGCGTGGGCTTGTTGTAATAACCCGCGGCGTGCAGTACCGCATCGGCACCGGCGTCGCGCGCCAGCGCCGTACGGACGATGGCCTCGCGCGTGCAGTTGGAGCTCGCGCCAGCAATGATGGGAATGCGGAAGCGCGCGACGTCCACGGCAAGCGCGATGCAGCGGTGCAGCTCGTCATCGGTCAGCGTTGGGGCTTCACCCGTCGTGCCGGCGATGACAAGGCCGTCGCTACCCTCATCGATATGCCATTCGACCAGGCGGGCGAAGGCCGCGTAGTCGACGTCTTCGCCGCGAAATGGGGTGATCAGTGCAGGGATGGAGCCGGAAAATCGCATGGTATGCCTGTAGCCGGGCGCTGCTTCGGCCCACGAGGAATCAACGTGTCATCAACACGGCGGCGTGTGCGCTGTTGGCGGCGGCAGGCATCGCAACGGTCTCACTGGACGACATCTGCTTGCCCACGGCACGGAAGCCGACAGCCGCCTCATTCATGCCTTGCGTGCGCACCGTATCGGCCAGGTAGTGCGTCTTGGCCGGCAGCCAGGGCAGGTCCTGCACCTGGCCCACGGCGCGGAAGCCCAGCTTGCGCAGCACGCCGATGGCGGCATAGTGGCCGGGTACCACGCTGGCGCTTACCGGCTCGAACGGCGCATGGCATTCAGCCAGTACCAGGGCGGCGTCGCCTACTTCCGTGGCGAAACCGAAACCGGCCATATCGGCACGCAGGTGAACATGCAGGCTGAGCTGCTCGCCATCCTTGCCCTCGCGCCAGGCCACGCCGCCGAAGCCCACCACCGTTTGCGGCTCGTCGCGCAGGGCAATGGCCCAGATGCCAAAGCCGTGGCGCATCCAGTGCAGCTGCCAGCGCCACAGCATATGGCCGGCCGCATCGCGGTTACTCATGGCACCCATGGGGTTGAAGCGTTGCGTAGCCGGGTCGCCGTAGATATCGAACAGTACGTCCAGGTCGGCCTCGGTCGGGGCACGGAGGACCAGGCGGGCGGTTTGCGTCGTGCTGTGCTGGCTGCGGTTCGGCATATTGTTCGGGCGCGGCAGATTGGTTTGGCAATGGCTGCATTCTCTCCCTACAATGACCCCACGGAAACCACATGGCTGTTATAGTTCTTATAAGGAATATTTATGTCTATCCAGCTTAACGACCTGGCCCTGCTGCTGGACGTGGCCGAGCGCGGCAGCTTCAGCCAGGCCGCCGCCGCGCGCGGCTGGTCGCAGCCACAGGTAAGCCAGCGCATTGCACAGCTGGAGGACGCACTCGGCGTATCACTGTTCCAGCGCCACCGCCGCGGCGCCGTGCCCACGCCCGCCTGCACCACCTATTTGGAATCGGTACGCCGCGCCTTGGGCGAGCTGGACCAGGGCCGCCGGGCAATCCAGGGTGCACCCGCCCTGCCCGAAGCGCGCATCGGCTGCCCTCCCTCGCTCGCCTCCCTGGTATTCAGCCCCCTGATCGCCGCGCTGGCCGAGAGCCATATCGAGCTGGTCTGCCAGGTCGACCACTCGCCCGAGCTGATGGAACGCGTGCTGAGCGGCCGCATCAAGGTCGCCTTCGTGCTCAACCGGCCCACCATCACGGGCATTCAGCTGGAAGTGATTGCGGACTCCCCTATCGTCGCCATGGCCTCTGCCGACCATCCGGTTGCGCGGCAAACGTCCATCACCATGGCGGAATTGGCCGTCCTGCGCCTCTCCCCACAATGGTGGGGCGCGGACGCCGAAGCGCTGATCCACCTGCTACGCCAGCACCGCCCCGCCCACCTGCCGCTGCACAGCAACCAGCCCGCCACGACGGCGCGCGAGCTGGCGCTAGAGCACGGCTTCGTCGTGATCGCCCCGGCCATCACCATGCTGGGCGACTTGCAGGCTGGGCGGCTGGTGCAGTTGAGCGTGGCAGATATGCCGGCATGGCATTGGGAAGTGATGATGGCCTACCGCGCGGGCAAGCGGCCCGATGTGGCGCGCGATGCAGTGCTGGAGGCGGCGCGGGGGATTGGCGAACTCTGGCGCAAGGGAATTGCAGGCTCGGGCGTACGATGATTTGTAGGGCGTAACAGCGAAGTCGTTACGCCGGATGTTTCATCGCGCAAGATCGTGAGACTTTAGCCAATCCATGCGGCGTAACGACTTCGCTGTTACGCCCTACGACACTGGATGCGGCAAGGTGTATTGGTAGGCAACAGCGGCAGCAACTGAGCAAGGTCAGCACATTTTCCGTCGCACTCGCCGCCTAGACTAGCAGCATGGACAAACCATGAACGACACAACGCAACGCTATCGCCAGAGCATCAACCGCGCCAAGCTCCGCATCGCCACCAACTGGCTCAAACCGTGGAAACTGGACGAACTGGCGGAGGCGGCGCACCTGTCGCCCGCGCACTTCCACCGTGTATTCCGCCGCATGGCGGGCGAATCGTTGGGGGAGTACCTGGGTCGGGTGCGGCTAGACGAAGCACGGCGGCGGCTGATCCAGACGGATCGAGCCATCGGGCTGATTGCCGTGCAGGTAGGTTACGACGATGTCAGCGCCTTCCATCGTGCCTTTCGCCGCCAGTTCGGCATGACGCCGAAACGGCTACGGCAGCTGCGTTATGTGGTCGGGTTTGATGATTTCCCGTGCTTGCAGCACGGCAACCCCAGGAGGACTACAACCATGGCTATCGATTGCGAATACGTCGAACGCGACGCGATTACGCTCTACACCGTCACCCGCAAGGGGATGAAGGACAACACCTTCGCAGAAGCAGCACGCAGCGCCTTCGACGCCCTCGGCGCATGGTTGGGCGACAAGGGGTTATGGCCCTCGGTGGTCGAGAGCATCGGCTTCTGCCCGCAACCGCCGCAAGGCCCAAACGACCCCAACGCCAGCTTCGCCGCCGCCGTCACGCTCAAGGCGCCCACCGAGGCCAGCGGAGAGATTGCGGTAGAAAACATGCCCGGCGGCCGCTTCGCCCGCTTCGTGCATATGGGGCCGTACGACACGCTATGGCAAAGCTGGAACGCCATCCGCTACGACTGGATGCCGGCCAACCACGACATCATCCGCATGGCGCCGTGCATCGAGGTGTATGTGAACAATCCGCACACCACGCCGCCGGCGGAGTTGCGGACGGATATTTATGTGCCGGTGAAGGGGTAACCGGCGCACCTTTGTAGGACGGGTTGATAAAGCCAAACCGCCCTACTTGGTCAACGCTTTAAATCAGGCGGCACGACATAGTGCGCACCATCAAAGCGCAAGGTATATTTCTTGGAACTCGTCGTTGACGCACAGTCAATGTTGCCATCTTCCATAGTTTCGCCGTCTGTGCCCTCCATTGACTTTTCTGTGACGATCAAATCGAAATATCCGTTTGTCGCATTTTGGCCAATCGCAATTGTTCTATCCCATTCACTTGAGAAACAGGCTTCATTCGTTCCCGTTGCCCCGCTGGACACTGAGGAGATCATATTAAGAACAGGCGGCATTTTCGGATCTTGGAAATCAAACAGATACAGCGATTCATGACTTACCGTCGGATTCCCCGAATGCCCACTTACAATGCGAACCCCTAAAGCCCTCTTCCCCTTCTTTATGGCATAATTTGCAGTGTCAATCCATACGCTTCCCATATCATCTGATGTATACTCATCCATTTTGCTAAGATTTATTATCTTCTTATCTATCGCCTTTCGCAGAATCTTTCCATCAGAACCATTCTGGACAAGCAGATATAGGTCATAGACAACATCATCACCAGCATCTTTCGCGGGATTGGCAATCACGACAATTTTCTGACTCGGGTCGGCCGGCCACGTCTTAATGTCAAAAACGGTAGGATTCTGCTGATCGCACAGATCAATGGCAATCCCGAGATCCTTTGCGGCTTTCCCGACGGTCGAAATATTGTTTATGCGAGTTTCATACAAGCCCTTAACGCAGAGTCTGTCCTTACAGGCATCTCGCCTCTGAATCCAATTAGATTGAGCCACGCAGTATTCGTGCGCTAAGCGCCCACTTTTTGATCGGAAAACTGCATTCAAATCACTATCCAGCCTGGACAACTCTGGATCCGCACATATTAGTTTTTCGATACCCTCAGCCGCCTTGCTACAATCAAAACCCGCCGCCCGAACAGACGGCGAACTCAAGAAACAAGCAATGACCAGAGCCAATATTCGAAATAACATAGACAACCCCTAAATAGCATTACATCAACCTGAATTGTTTTGGATGTTGTAAATAAAAAGGAGTGCACTAGCACTCCTTTTTAGATACGGTCCGAGTTACTTCGCCGCCTTAAACTGATCAAACGCCCGCTGCAGCGCCGTCTGCACCGGCAATTCAATCGCCCCCAAGGGCTGCAAGCTCTTCAGTGAGGCCTCATCCAGGTAAATCTTCGCGTCCTTGGTTAGCTTGGGGTTGACCAGGGCCGAGGCCTTGGCGTTCGGGTTGGCGTAGTTCACCTTGTTCGAGATGGCGGCCACCACCTTCGGGTCCAGGATATTGTTGATCCAGGCGTAGGCGTTGTCGCCGTTCTTCGAATCCTTGGGGATCGCCATCACGTCGATCCACAGGATGGTGCCCTTCTGCGGCACGATGTATTCGATGTTCTGCGGCTTGTGCGCGGCGGCGGCGCGGTCCTTCGCATTGTAGACGTCGCCGTTGTAGGCCAGGCCCACGCATACGTCGCCGTTGGCCAGCAGGTCGATTGGCGAGTCGTTGAATACGCGCACGTCGCTGCGGATGCCTTTAAGCACGGCCAGGTCGTCGGCCACGGCAGCGGCGGAGAAATCGTTCGCCTGGCGGCCCTTATAGACGTTGACCATGGCGAACAGGTTCTTCGACATGGTGATGTAGGAGATGCCGCAGCCCTTGAGCAGGTGGGTGTACTTGGGGTTGAACACCAGCTCCCAAGCGTCTGCCGGCATCGGCTCCTTGCCCAGCGCCTGCTTGACCTTGTCCGCATTGATGCCGAAGGCCATGGTGCCCCACATATAGGGGACCAGGTATTTGTTGCCCGGGTCGACCGCTTCCAGCTTGCTGAAAAAGGCGGGGTTCAGGTTGGCGAGGTTGGGTAGCTTGCTCTTGTCGAGCGGTTTGAACACGCCCGCCTTGATCCACTTGCCGGCGTAGTCGGACGAGGGGTAGACCACGTCGTAGCCCGAATTGCCCGTCAGGATCTTGGACTGCAGGGTGTCGATGCTGTCGTACAGGTCGTACTTGACCTTAGTGCCCGTGGCCTTCTGGAAGTTCGCGATCGTGTCGTCAGCGATGTAGTCGTTCCAGTTGTAGACATTGACGTTGCCGGCGGCCTGGGCGGCGAAGGCGAGGCCGGTGGCAAACAAGGGGGCGACAAGCCGGAACGCGGCGCGCAGGGTGCTCATGAAGGGTTCTCCGCTAGCAATCGTATACGCCGGGCCGGCGCGGCGGCGGTATTACACCATGCACCGCAGCATGGGGGAAGGCCGTGGGTCGGTGGGTGTCGCGGTAATAACTGTTATTTGGGACAAGAATCGTAACGTACTGCTGACCAGTCCCCTCCCCTTGTAGTCAGGGGGAGGGTTAGGGTGGGGGTAGGCGACGTAGTCGCGTCTCAAACACTTCGGCTTATTGCCTGCGTCGGGTTCCAAATAGATCAGAGGTCTTGGACACCACCCCCATCCCACCCTTCCCCCCTGCAAGCAAGGGGAAGGAGCCGTCCGCGCGTGCCTGCCACTTTCGTGGATCGTACGATGGAAAGCCACCTACATCGCCTTGAACCGCCAAGCATAAGCCTGACTCACTTTCAGCTTCTCGTTGCGCCCACGCAATTCCACCGTCACACGGCCCAGTTCGTCGCGGCGTGCGCGGGCGATGGCGTCGGCGCGCACGACCACGCCGCGGTGTATCTGCCAGAACAGGTCGGGATCGAGTCCGGCGATCAGTTCCTTGAGCGGCTTGCGTACGTGCGCCTCGTCGTCAACCGACACCACGCGCGTATATTTTTCGTCCGATTCGAAGAACAGAATCTGCTCGATGGGGAACATCTTGATCGTGTCGCCCACGCTGGCGCTGATCCAGCGGATGCGGC
>JAFAKZ010000046.1 GCA_019234745.1 Burkholderiales bacterium | reverse complement strand
GCCATCACGGTAATGTGGGCGTCGGGCCGGTATTCCTTGAGCCGACGGTACAAGGGCTGCGCCATCACGCAGTCGCCAACCCAGGCGGGCGCGATAATAAGGATGCGATCCGTCATGGTCTGGCCGCTACCGGTACGCGGAGCAGCTTGTGGGGGGGCATCAATGACCGTGTCCAGCCGGGCCGCCCTTGAGCGTGTAGAGGGTGCCGCAGTAGGGGCAACGCGCTTCGCCCGTGTTTTCAATAGGCAGGAAGACGCGCGGGTGCGCGTTCCATTTCAGCATGCTGGGCATGGGGCAGTGCAGGGGCAGGTCCGATGCCTCGACCTCGATCGTCGTTTGCGTGTTTTCTTTGAGTTGCGTCATGGTGGTGTTTCCTGTGAATCGGGCATCACTCGCCGTTGAGGCGGTAATGCCGCAAGAGATCGTGTCGTGCGCTAGAACCTAGCTGACCAGCGTCAGCCACTCCGCCCGTTTGGCATCCTCGCCCTTTACCGTGGCGAAATACATGCTTTGCAGCTTAGTCGTAATCGGGCCACGCGAGCCTTCGCCGATGGTGCGGCCATCCAGTTCGCGTATCGGCGTCACTTCGGCCGCCGTGCCGGTGAAGAAGGCTTCGTCAGCGATATAGACTTCGTCGCGCGTGATGCGCTTCTCGATGATGTCGAGGCCCAATTCCTTAGCCAGGTGGAAGATCGTGTTGCGCGTGATGCCGTCCAGGCAGGAGGTCAGGTCCGGCGTATACATCTTGCCCTTGCGGATCACAAAGATATTCTCGCCTGAACCCTCGGCCACATAGCCGTCGACGTCCAGCAGCAAGGCTTCATCGTAGCCGTCACGCGTGGCCTCGTTGTTGGCCAGGATAGAGTTCATGTAGTTGCCATTGGCCTTGGCCTTGCACATCGTCACGTTCACATGATGCCGCGTGAACGAGGAGGTCTTCACGCGGATGCCCTTTTCCAGGCCCTCGGCACCCAGGTAGGCGCCCCAGGGCCAGGCGGCGACGATAACATGCACATCGTCCACGGGCGGCGCCACGCCGAGCTTGCCAGAACCATAGAAGGCCATCGGACGCAGATAGCAGGATTTCAAGCCGTTTTCGCGCACAACGGCACGCTGTGCGTCATTCAGCTCGTCCTTGCTGTGCTTGATCGCCATGCCCAGGATCTTGGCCGAGTTGAACAGGCGGTCGGTATGGTCCTGCAGGCGGAAGATCGCTGCGCCGCGCGAGGTCTCATACGCCCGCACGCCTTCGAACACGCCCATGCCGTAGTGCAGGGTATGCGTCAGCACATGCGTGGTCGCATCCCGCCAGGGGACCAGCTTGCCGTCATACCAGATCACGCCGTCGCGGTCGGCCATGGACATATCGTTCTCCTCATTGGGGTGGGCACAGAGATCGCCATTTTAGCCATATCGCGGCGCGCGCGGCACCCCTAGGGACACGCTGATCTTTTCCTGGGGTCGCGGCGGCGGCTTTGCCCAAAAGGATGCACAGGTTCTAGGCTCGCTTCGCTCACCAAGAATCCTGGCAACGGGATGGGCTGCAAGGAGTCGATCCCGCACGAATACTGGACGTATTCGAAGGGATCGCGACGCCACAGACCGCCCGCAACGCCCCGCTCCGCAGGTGAGTCAATGAATGTAGTAGACGATCTTGTACTGGCCGTTCTTCAGCAGATCGCCCAGCGCCACTGCGGGCGTGTCGCCGCGGCCGTAGCCCATGAGCACGATGGTGCCCGACAAGCTGGTCAGGTTCATATTGGTGACAACAGGTACCGTCGTCGCCTGCAAGGGGCCTTGCGTATAAACCGCGGGGTGGCCGCCGTCGAACGGGAACCAGCCGCTGGGCGATTCCAGGTAATACTGGCCGTTCGGCAGTAGGGCCGCGACGAACACGGCACCGCGAATACCCGTATCGGCCTGGGCTGGCGTCACTGCCGCGCTCAGCGTCAGGTTGCCGATCGTCCCGCTTGCATTGTCACTGTAGCGGGCGATGGGCGAACCGATCGTCGCCATATACATGCCGCGGCCGAATGTGGCGGCGATCAGGTGGTTGCTGTCTTCCCAATCCAGTTGGTCTATCTGGACGTTGGCCGGGCCATCGGTATTGGTCGACCAGGTCACGCCACCATCCTGGCTAGTGAACAAGCCCACTTCGCCGCCGATGTACAGCCACGACGGGTTGGACGGATTGCGCGTCACCGTGCGGATTGGCGCGATGGGTAGGCCGCCCGCAGCGCTGGATACCGTCCAGGTGTTGCCATAGTCAGTCGTATAACGCAGGTTGCCGTCCTTGAAGCCGCCCTGCGTCACGTAGACCTTGGTCGGCGAGTCGGGGTCGATGAATATCTGCATCACGTAGCGGCTAGGCAGCGTATTGCTCACCGACCGCCACGTTGGCGTGCTGGAGAGCGCATTGGTCGAGTAGTAGAGCTGGCCGTCTTCCGTGCCGTACCAGACGATGTTTGGGTCGGTCTTGGCCACGGCGATCGCGCTAATGCGCTTGCCATTGGAGACGGTCGTTACCGCTGTCCATAGCGGCGCTGCATCGGTCACATTGTCGCTGCGCCAGAGCGAACTGCCGCCGGCATACATGCGGCTCGAGTCGTTCGGGTCGAGGATGAAAGGTGAAATAAACAGCGAGTGGGTATCACTCTTCGCGTCGCTGATGCCCGTGTAGATGGAGTTCGCCGTCTGGCCGCCATCCAGCGAACTGAACAATTGCAGATTCACATATTCGCCATAGAAGACGTTGGCACTGTTCGGGTCCACTGCTGTAAAGCCGCCATCGCCACCGTAGAACTGCACCCAGGTATTCTGCCCGCCCTGGTACTGGAGCGAGCCGTTGTCCTGTGCACCGCCGACAATGGTGCCGAGAGGATTTGAGGCCACGCTGTAGAACTGGGTAATGGGTAGGGCATTGTTGAGCGAGGTCCAGCCGCCATTCGCACCGGACGTTACGTTCGTGAAGTTCGTGGCTGCGAACACGCCACCGTCGTCGCCGTTGTAGACGGTGAGGTTGTTGTTGCCGTCGAAGGCTGTATCGGCGATCAGCACATGGTGGTCAGCGTGTGCTGATTGCGGCCAGAGTGTCCAGTCGCTGATTTGCGTCCAGTTTGCTCCGCCATCCGTCGAGCGGTACAGGTCGATGCCACCAATAATCAGGCGACTGGCGTCGGTCGGGTCGACCCAGATCGTGTTGCCGTACCAGCCCTGGTCGCCGAGATGCTTTGGGTTCGACACGGTCGTCCAGGTTGCACCGCTGTCGGTCGACTTGTAGATGGTGCCGGAATTCTGGTCGCCCGATGCATAGACCAGCCCCGACGTGTTCGCCGCGAACGCCGTTTCCATGCGGCCGGAGGAGGCGATGGCATGGCGCGTCCAGGTTTGGCCGGCGTCCGACGACGTATAGATATCGCCTTGGTCGCCGCCAAGTACGACGTTGGACGTGTTCCTGGGGTCGAAGCGCACGTCGTGGAAAGTGTCGTTGGTATACTGGCCCGTCCAGGTCGCACCGCCGTCGGCACTCCGGTACACCCCGAAGTTGGTCGCGGCGATCACCGTATTCGAATTGCCTGGCTGTACGGCGATCCGGTCGACCCAGAAGAAGCCGTAGTTCGTCGGCGAAGTCAGTGATGGCGTGGTCCCGTTAAGCGCCGACCAACTGTTGCCGCCATCGGTCGACTTGTAAACGCCGTTGCCGTAGATATAGGTCGGCCCCTCGCCGGTACCAGCGTAGAGCACCTGGCTATTGTTCGGGTCGACGGTAAGGGCGCCGATAGCAAGGCTGCCCATGAAATCGTTGGTGACATGCCAGGTCTGGCCGTGGTCAGTCGAGCTCCAGATGCCACCTGTGGCACTGCCGGCAAGGAGTTTCTGCGAGCCCGGCACCATCACCATGCTGCGTACACGCCCACCTATATTGCCAGGGCCCAGTGGTTGCCAGCTGCTGCTACCTGTAATGCCTGCCAGCTTCACGCTTTCGCGCGGCATTTGGGCCTGGCGCTCCAGTAGCGCTTGGCGCTGGGCCAAGGCGTGCGCAAAGCCGAGGCGGTCGACCACACCGTACTCGTCTGCCTGTTGCAAGGCATTTTGCTTGGCCCATTCGGCCGGGTGATCGGGTCGCGGCCGTTCTTCTTCATGCTCTATGAGGAGCGCCGTCAACTGGCGCGAAGGCAGCGTACACAGCACTTCGTGCGGCACATGCCGCTCTTCCTCGAGTTCAGCCACGGCGCTGCTCGACCAGCCCAGACTGCGTGCCACGGTATCGATGTCATGGGGTGCGTCGCCCGCGCAGCGCGGGGCAGGCGGGATAGCTGCGTTGGGCGAGGGCATGTTCGCACAGGCGCTCAGCAGCAGGGCCGCCAGTGAACCAGCCGGCAGTGCCTGGACGATCGATTTGATGGCAAACGGCTTCATTGAACAGTCTCCAGCCCGATATCCATCGAGGCGTGCGCCTCGTCGCTTTCTGCGCGCAGCGTCAGATGAGCCTTAGCCGCGCATGTCGCTTTCAACTTGAACAATCGCAAGGGTACGGCCGGCAACGCCGGTGGCGAGTTCGCGCTGGGTGCGCTTGCTGCCGGCGGGGTCAGATTCTGAAGAATGAAGTCCGACGGATCGACCTCGACACAGCGCGAGTCGCTGCTGAGTGCCAATACGACGTGTTCGAACGGACGGCGAACCACGATATTGGCCTGAAACGCGGCGGTACTGCCGACTTGCAAGGGGGAGCCGGGCAGGCGGTAGCTCAGTTCGATCGGCTTGGGTGGCTCAGGTACCTGGGCGGGCGGCGATGCACAGCCTGCCAGCAGGATAAGCATTAGGATAGGCAGGTGCCGACGCATGGCTGTATTCCGTCCGAACATGTCTGGAACGGTCCTGTCCGCGATTTCCGACAGGACACATTCCAGTGAACATGTTTTTCCGGCCCAAATCAAGCTGGAGGCGCCGAACGTACCTATCACCCAGGGCTTAGTGAACCGGCGCGCAGATGATGGGCTTGGCGAGCTCGCAGCGCATGGTTACATTGCCGAAACGATCGTGATTGGTGAGTTCCCATTTACTCTCGTGCTTCTTCAGCAGTACGAAGCCAAAATCGCCGATCTGCCCCCAGCCCGTGCTGATCTGCTTCCCCAACTGAATCAGACCATCCAGCGTGGACGGTGCATCGCGGTCCAGCACGTCGCCACCATGGCCGGTCACGATCTGTGGCACGCTACCGTCCTGCCAGTTCATCACTTCGAAGGCGTGCAGATGGCCTGACCAGATGTACTGCAGGTTACTAGGCGTCGCAGCATCGAAACCGGCCGCGAGGGTGGCATTGCCGCCGATCACGGTGCCCGCGTGTACGTGTACGACGCTGCGCGCAGGACGGTGCATCAGCACCCATAGCGGGGTGCCGGCAGATTGTTCACCCAGCTTGTGCAGCTGCGCCTTCAGGCTATCGCTAAGGGCCGTTTTCTCGTCTCCCTCGTCCATCGACGAGTTGTCGACCACACCCAGGTCCAGGCCTTTCAGCTTGACGATCCATGCATCTTCCATGGCATTGCAGCCGTGTTCGACATCAAACGGATAGGGATCGAACATGCGCGACCAGCCCTTGCCGCCGCGCTTGCATTCCTCGTGATTGCCGCGCACGAAAACCCACGGTGCCGTGCGCAATAGCGTATGGGCCGGCTCGAGCAGGTCCGCCTCCCAGACGGCCTGCGTATCACCCCAGGGGCTGCCCGTACAGCCGCCCTCAGAGTCGGGGCAGGGCGTTTCGCGGTAATGGTAGTCGCCCACGTGGACGACCAAGTCAGGTCGTTGCTGTGCGGCGACCTCCGCGATCAGCGAGAAGGGCCAGGATTTCGGGTCGTTGCAAGCCTGGAAGACGCCGCCGGCATTGAGCTTGCCCTTCATGCGGCAGCCCGTGTCGCCGAGGATTACGATCGTCTGCGGGTCGTCAACGGGTAGCATGAGCGGCCTGCCGAACACGCTTGCTTTCTTCGTGCCGCTTGGAAGGTCAAGCTGGCAGGTGCGCGCAGGGTAGGCGGCGTTGGGGACAGCACGCTCCTGCATCGGCAGCGTCTTGCCGTCGATGTCAGCTGCTGGGCAGGTGTTGTCGGATGTAAGGGCGCGGACTT
Organism: Burkholderiales bacterium; assembly: GCA_019234745.1. Lineage (GTDB taxonomy): Bacteria > Pseudomonadota > Gammaproteobacteria > Burkholderiales > Chitinimonadaceae > JAFAKZ01. The sequence goes on along the minus strand of JAFAKZ010000046.1, from coordinate 17,068 downwards.
CGACGCCGCGTGGGCCGTACTGCACCCAGGCTTGGTTGGAGGCGACAGCATGGGTGCTGGCGGCAACCAGTAACAGGGTCAACAGACGACGTAGCATGGATGGCGAAGGGCGGGTGGACGAAGTAGCGGAGTGTAGCTACCTAACATGAAACTCGCGAGACAGCGCTCAAGTATCCTGTGGTGCGTAGATGGCGTAGCGGTGCTTGCCGCCGAATTTTGCCTGATACATCGCGATATCCGCGTGCTTGCGGAGTGTGGCGGCGTTGCTGCCGTGTTGCGGACATAGCGCAATGCCAATACTCGCGTTCACCCGCATTTCCGTGCCATCGATCACCACAGGCTCGGCCAGCGCCGCCAGCATCTTGCTCGCAACTTGGGTCGCATCGGAAGGCTCCGCGAGGTTCGCCAGCAAGACCATGAACTCGTCGCCGCCCTGGCGCGACACCGTATCAGACGTGCGTACGCAGGACAGCAGGCGCTTACCGACGACCTTCAGCAGTTCGTCGCCCGCGTCGTGGCCCATGGTGTCGTTCACCAGCTTGAAGTCGTCCAGGTCGAGGAACATCAGGGCCAGGATACCGCCGCGCCGTTGCAGTTGGCGCAGCGCCTGCTCCATGTGCTCGGAGAACAGGAAGCGGTTGGGCAAGGCTGTGAGCGTGTCGTAGAAGGCAAGGTAGAGCACCCGCTCCTCGTTCGTTTTGCGCGCCGTGATGTCGCTCACCAACGCGACGATGGAGGTAACGCGACCGTCTGGGTCGGCGATGCCCGAGACGCTGATCTCGGCCGTGAGGCGCGCGCCGTCCGAGCGGCGCAGGCCCAGCTCGAACCGATGATTCGGCGCGCCGGCCCAGCCGCGTTGCTCGGCGCGCAGGCGCTCCAGGCTGTCCTCGGTGGCCAGTTGCTCCGGCGTCATGCGCATCAGCGCGTCGCGACCGTAGCCAAGCAGGTCGCATAGCGCCGGGTTCACGTCCAGCACCTCGCCCGTGCGTGCGTCGAATAGCGCATAACCTTCGTTGGCTGCCTCCAGTACTCGGCGATGGCGCTGCTCGCTTTCGCGCAGCGCGTCTTCCTGTAGTCGACGTTCGTGGATATCGGTGAGGCTGATGACAAGTAGCGATTGGCCGTCGTGATCGATTAGGCGGGCGGCCAGCAGCATCCACGCACGCTGGCCGTTGGGTAGACGCAGGCGCGCCTCGAACTGGCGGATGAAACCGTGAGTACGGGCCATCAGCAGGAACTGCCGGGCCACGCTGGGATTCTCAAACAGGTCGCGCAGTGGCAGGCGGTTACTGGTGATGCCGAGCACGTCCCGCGCAAGCTGGTTGTGCGCAGCGACGACGCCAGTGTCCGGCTCGATGGCCAGCATGGCGAGCGGGGCGAGCCGGGTCATCTCGGCCAGCAATAGGGAAGGCGACAGTACGGTGGCCATGTCCTCACTTGCAGCCGCCGGCATGCGGCTGCTGGCCCTATGGCGTTGCGCCAATGGCGCGGTACGACGGGTCCTGCGGTAAATCGCCAAAACGGGCCTTATCGGCGCTTTTCGTATAGCACAAAACTATAGGCAAAAGCATCATTCGAATGGCGCTCGCGGCGGGTTTCCATGAATTGGCCGGCCGGCCATTCCGGGAACCAGGCATCGCCCTCGAAGTCTGCATCGATTTCTGTCAGGTATAGCCTGTCAGCCATCGGTAGGGCTTCGGCGTACAGCGTTGCGCCGCCGATCAGGAAGATTTCTCCCTGCGTATCGGCCGCCGCAATCGCCTCGGCGATCGAATGGACTGTCGTGACGCCCTCGTGCTGCCATTCAGGGTCGCGCGTCACCACGATATTGTGCCTGCCTGGCAGCGGGCGGCCGATCGAGTCGAAAGTCTTGCGCCCCATGATGATGGGATGGCCGCTGGTCGTCGCCTTGAAGTACTTGAGATCTTCCGGCAAGTGCCAGGGCAGACGGTTCTCGATACCGACGGTGCGGTTGCGCGCGAGCGCTGCAATCAGGGACAGCATAGGGCTTGGACTCAGACAGAAACCGTGGGTTCAGACGGCGACGGGTGCCTTGATGGCGGGGTGGGATTCATAGCCTTCCAGCGTGAAGTCCTCGTAGCGGAAGGCAAACAGGTCCTTTACGTCCGGGTTCAAACGCATGGTGGGCAGAGGGAGCGGGTCGCGCGACAGCTGCAGTTTCACCTGCTCCATATGGTTCGAGTAGATATGGCAGTCGCCACCCGTCCAGACGAAGTCGCCCGGCTCCAGGCCGCACACCTGGGCAACCATCAACACGAGCAGCGAATACGAGGCGATATTGAAGGGCACGCCCAGGAACAGGTCGGCCGAGCGCTGGTAGAGCTGGCAGGACAGGCGCCCATCGGCTACGTAGAACTGGAAGAAGGCATGGCAGGGCGGCAGCGCCATGTTGGCGATCTCACCCACGTTCCAGGCCGACACGATCAGGCGGCGCGAATCCGGGTTGCGCTTGACCTGGTCCAGCAACTGGCTGATCTGGTCGATATGCTGCCCGTCTGCCGTGGGCCAGGAGCGCCATTGCACGCCATAGACGGGGCCGAGATTGCCATTCTCGTCGGCCCATTCGTCCCAGATCGTCACGCCGTGTTCCTTCAGGTAGGCGATGTTCGCGTCGCCCTTCAGGAACCACAGCAGTTCATGGATGATGGACTTCAGGTGCACCTTCTTGGTCGTCACCAACGGGAAGCCCTTCGACAGGTCGAAGCGCATCTGGTGGCCAAACACGGATTTCGTGCCCGTACCGGTTCGGTCGGTCTTTTCGACGCCGTGGTCGAGCACGTGTTGGAGAAGGTCTAGGTAGGTGCGCATGAAGATTTATCCCAAAACTGGCGGCCCATTTTAGCAAGCTGGGAGCGTACGCAAGCGGCATTTTTTTCATGGCTTCGGACGCCCAGTTGGACAAGCCGGCGCGAAATTGCTGCCATGGCAGTCAATTTGCATGTATTATGCTGCCTAAGCAGTAACTGAAGGGCGAGATCATGGGCGTCAAACACTACAGCGTCGAGACCTACCACGTCGAAAATAGCATCGGCTATCTGTTGCAGCAGGTACGTACATGCCTGGGCGATACGCTCAACGACGAGCTGGCTGACCTCGGCATCAGTTGGGCGCAGTGGAAGGTGCTGATCCGTATCCATTTCGGCGACAAGCCCACGTCGGCGAATTTGTGCCGCGGTCTGGAGATGGATACCGGCTCGATGACGCGCATGCTGGATCGTCTGGAAGAGAAGGGGTTAATCAGCCGCAACCGCTGCATACATGATCGCCGTGTGATCTACCTGGCCCTGACGGACGCAGGCCGCGCGATGGTGCCGGACATGCTGGAAGCTGTAGTGACGGTGTTGAACGACCTGTTGGAGGACTTCTCGGTGGAGGAAGTCGAGCTGTTCAAGTCCATGATCCGACGCATCCTGGCGAATGCCGAAAAGCGACCCAAACCCCACGAATAATTTTTTTGCTCATTTAACTGCTTAGGCAGTAGGTGATGCGGCAGTTATATATTCTCTAAGGAGTATCCGAATGCGTACTTTGCCTTTTCTGTTCAGCATTGCCGCTGCAGCGGTGCTAAGTGCCTGTGCATCAATGGGCCCGGCGACGGAGCGCGCCAAACCGGTTGATGCCGCCACTTTGCAGGTGGGCGACGCGTTCAAAGGTTCCGATGCACAATGGCCGCAGGCGCAATGGTGGACCAGCCTGGGCGACAACCAGCTGAACGACCTGATTGCCGATGCCTTGCGTGACTCTCCAACTTTGGCTGTTGCCCGTGCGCGCATTGACAAGGCCGCTGCCATTGCCGGTGTGGTGCATGCCGATGCAGGCCCACAAATAGGGCTGGATGCTGAAGTCGATAGCCAGCACTTCCAGCGCAATTCCGTGTACCCGCCACCCTTGGCCGGTACCACAAACGGCGTCGGCCTGATTCAGCTGCAAGGCAGTTGGGACCTGGACTTCTTCGGCAAGCACCAGGCGGAATTCGATACCGCGCTGAGCCAGACGCGTGCCGCCGAATTCCAGCGCCAGGCCGTTGCGCTGGCCCTGGCCAGCGATATCAGCCGCACCTATGTGCAACTGGCCCTGCAATACGATCTGCTGGATGTACTCGACGCCACGGAGCAGCAGCGCGAAAACGTACTGGAAGTGAACCGCACCCGCGTCGCGGCAGGCCTGGACCCCGCCGGTGAGCGCAATGTTGCGAATGCCTCGCTCGCCAGCGTGCGCCAGGAGCGCGCGGCTATCGAAGGCCGCATCAGCGTGCTGCAGGACCGCCTGGCATCCCTTGCCGGCGTCGGCCCGGCGCGCGGCCGTCAGCTGCACCGGCCGCAACTGGCAATCGGTGCTGTGGACGGCATACCGGACATGCTGCCGGCCGAGCTGGTCGCACGTCGCCCCGATATCGCGGCACAACGCGCACGGCTCAATGCCAGCCTGCGGGAGATCGACCTGGCGAAGTCGCAGTTCTACCCGGATATCAATCTGGCCGGCTTCATCGGCGTGCAGTCCATCGGGCTGGGCAATCTCTTGAAGTGGGACAGCCATATGACGGGCGTTGGCCCGGCGCTGCACCTGCCCGTATTCGACGGCGGCGCGCTGCGCTCCAACTTGCGCGTAACGCAGGCGGAGTTCGACGGCGCCGTGGCGGATTACAACGCGCTGGTGATCCAGGCTATGCAGCAGACGGCCGACGCCGTCGCGAACGAGCGCGCGGTCGCTACGCAGCTGGACGAACAAAACAAGGCGGAAGACGAGGTCAAAGAGGCCTACAGGCTGGCCCAGCTGCGCTATGAGCACGGTCTGAGCAGCCGCCTACTTGCGCTGAATGCTGAGGACCGCGTGCTGGGCGAAACGCGCCAGCGAGCCGAACTGGCTGCGCAGGCGCGGCTGGCCTGGGTGGATTTGAATCACGCCCTTGGTGGTGGTTTCCACACCGCGACCGCCCAAGCCGCACGCTAATCATCCGCGATAACCACACAAACGAATACCGGAGCAAATCATGACTACGCCCGCAACCAACGCCACCGGCCCCAACGGCCAACGCCGCCGCCTGATGCTGGCGCTCCTGACCGTCTTCGGCGTCGCGGCGATCGGCTACGGTGCTTACTGGAATACGGTGGTCCGCTTTCATGTTGACACCGACAACGCCTATGTCGCCGGCAACATCGTGCAGGTAACGCCACAGACGGCAGGCACCATCGTTACGGTCAACGCCGACGATACGGACTTCGTGGAAGCTGGTCAGCCGCTCATCAAGCTGGACCGCGCCGATGCTGAGTTGGCCGTGGAGACGGCCGACGCGCAACTAGGCCAGACGGTACGCGAGGTGCGTACCCTGTTCGCCAACGACGGCACGCTGCGTGCCACGGTAGGCCTGCGCGAGACGGACCTGAACCGCGCCAAGGAAGACCTGGCTCGCCGCCAAGGCCTAGCCGGCAGCGGCGCCGTGGCAGCCGAGGACATTCAGCACGCTAAGGATGCTGTGAACAATGCGCAGGCGGCGCTGAAGGTAGCCCAGGAGCAACTGGCCTCGAACCAGACCCTGATCGACCACACCTCGCTGCGCCTGCACCCGAACGTGCGCCGCGCCGTGCTTAAGGTGCGCGAGGCCCAGCTTGCATTGGACCGCACCACCGTACCGTCGCCCGTCACGGGCTATGTAGCGCACCGCGTGGCGCAGCCCGGCCAGCGCGTGAACGTGGGCACGCCCATGATGGCCGTGGTGCCGCTCGACCAGATCTGGATCGACGCCAACTTCAAGGAAAGCCAGCTTGCCGACATGCGCATCGGCCAGCCCGTTGACGTGAATGCCGACCTGTACGGCAGCAAAGTGACCTACCACGGCAAGATCGTCGGTTTCTCGGCCGGCACCGGTACCGTGTTCTCGCTGTTGCCCGCGCAAAACGCCACGGGCAACTGGATCAAGGTAGTACAGCGCCTGCCCGTACGCATCTCACTCGACCCCAAGGAAGTGGCCGAGCACCCGCTGCGCATTGGACTGTCGATCCGCGCCGACGTCGATACACATGATCGCAACGGCGCCACGCTGTCGACTGTGCACCGCGCCACACCCGTGGCCGACACGCAAGTCTACGCGGGGCAGGGCGTAGATGCGGCGAAGCAGGCCGACGCCAGCTTGGCCAAGGAAATTACACAGTAAAGCGCCAATGAGAATCGGAAAGGATCGGCCATGACGACCTCCGCCGCACCCGCCTTGCCGCCGCTTAAGGGCAGCCAGCTGGTCTGGGCCTCTATCGCCCTGTCGCTCGCCACGTTCATGAACGTGCTGGACACGACCATCGCCAATGTCTCCATACCGTCCATTGCGGGCGATGTGGGTGTCAGCCCTTCGCAGGGCACCTGGGTGATTACGTCCTTCGCTGTGGCGAACGCCATCTCCGTGCCGCTCACGGGCTGGCTCACGCAACGCTTCGGTTCCGTAAGGCTGTTCACGACCTCCGTCCTGCTGTTCGTCCTGGCCTCCCTCTTGTGCGGCATGTCGACCAGCCTGCCGATGCTGATCTTCTTCCGCATCGTGCAGGGCGCCGTGGCGGGGCCGATGATTCCCCTGTCGCAGGCCCTGCTACTAGCCAGCTATCCGAAAGAAAAGTCCGGCTTGGCACTTGCCATGTGGGCCATGACGACGATGGTGGCGCCAGTGATGGGCCCCATCCTGGGCGGTTGGCTGTCGGACAATATCTCCTGGCCGTGGATATTCTACATCAATGTTCCGACCGGCCTGTTCGCCGCCTGGCTGGCCTGGTCCCTGCTGCATAAGCGGGAGTCGCCCACGCGTAAGCTGCCCATTGATTCAGTCGGCCTGGGCTTGCTGATGGTCTGGGTAGGCTCGCTGCAGATCATGCTGGACAAGGGCAAGGAGCTCGACTGGTTCAATTCCTCCGAGATCGTCATCCTCGCCGTCGTTGCCTTCGTGGCCTTTGCTTTCTTTGTCGTGTGGGAGTTGACCGACGAGCACCCGGTCGTCGACCTGCGGCTGTTTGCACGGCCTAACTTCGCCATCGGCGCCGCGGCACTGTCTCTGGGCTATGGTCTGTTCTTCGCCAACGTCGTGCTAATGCCGCTCTGGCTGCAGCAGTATGCTGGCTATACGGCGACCTGGGCTGGGCTCGTTTCCGCCCCTGTCGGCGTGCTGGCATTGCTGCTGTCGCCGATGGTGGGCAAGAACGTGCACCGCATGGACGTGCGCTGGGTGGCGACCTTCTCGTTCAGCGTATTCGCTCTGGTCTGCTATATGCGCTCGCGCTTCAGCACCGACACGGATATGTGGCACATCGCCCTGCCGCAACTGGTGCAAGGGGCGGCAATGGCGACCTTCTTCGTGCCACTCACGGCGTTGACACTGTCCGGCCTGCCGCCCACGCGCTTTGCGGCAGCCTCGGGCCTCGCCAACTTCGTACGCATCATGTTCGGCGCTTTTGGAGCGTCCGTCTCCACGACCATGTGGGAGCGTCGCGCTGCACACCATCACAACCGCCTGATCGAATCGATCAGCGATTACAGTGCGCCGGCGCAGCACGCCTTCAAGCAGCTGGGCGATATCGGCATGACACAGCAGCAGGCGGCAGGGTTAATCGAGCGGCAGATCAATACGCAGGCCTTCACGATGGCGGCGGACGATTTCTTCTGGCTGTCGGCCTGCCTGTTCGGCGTGATCATCGTCCTGCTGTGGCTGTCACGGCCTAGCCAGTCGGCTGCTGCACCCGCCGATGCAGGTGGCGCCCACTAATCGGCGTCAGGCGTGTTGCTCGGCCAATCCCGCAACGGGGTGGTCGAGCAGCGCGTCGCCATAGGTGCGAAGCACTTCCGAGATAATGACGCGGTAGCCATTGAGCCATTTGGCCTGCTTGGCTTTGGCGATCTGGTGGGTGGGGTGGCGCATCAGCGCCTGCAAGGCTCCTAGCGAATCCCAGTAGTAGACGTTGGAAATCAGCCCAGTCTGCGTGTTCTCCCACGATTCTTCACCCAGATAGCCCGGTATGGCCTTGGCCGCTTCGGCGATGGCGTGGTCCAGGCGGTGGAAGTCGTCGTCGTACTCACCCTTGGCGAACATGAAGGTCGATGCGTACACGGGTAACGTCTCCACAGAATTAGGGCTGGAGCAGCGACATGGGGTGGAAATAGCTATCCAGGGCGATGCCGACGAAGACGACGGCCCCAATATGGTTGTTCGCCAGGAAGGCACGGAAACACTTCTGCCGATCGCGCGACATGACGGGCTCATACTGCAGGGCCATCAGCAGCGATGCCGCGGCCAGGCCGAGGTACCAGAAGCTGCCTGTCTTTTGCGCCCAGCCAATGGCGGCCATCGCGACGATGAATATGGCGTAGCAGGCGATGACAGCGGCGGCGTCGAAACGGCCAAAGGTGATGGCGGAGGTCTTGATACCAATTTTCAGATCGTCTGGTTTGTCGACCATGGCGTAGGCCGTGTCGTAGCCCACCACCCAGAACAGATTGGCCGCCAGCAGCTCCCAGGCCAGCAGCGGCACTTTGCCCAGCACGGCAGCAAAGGCCATGGGGATGCCAAAGGAGAACGCGATACCCAGGTAGGCCTGCGGGATGGGCAGGAAGCGCTTGGTGTAGGGGTAGCTTATGGCCAGGGCCAGGGCCGGGACCGACATCCAGAGCGTAAGGCGATTGAGTGGCAGAATCAGCAGGAACGCGCATAGCGCCATGCCACCGGCCAGCAGCAGGGCTTCACGCTTGCCGACCTTGCCCGCGGCCATCGGTCGATCGCGAGTTCGCTCCACGTGCTTGTCGAACTCCTGGTCGGCATAGTCGTTGACTACGCAGCCAGCCGAGCGCATCAGCGTCGTGCCCAGGATGAAGATCCAGATGATCTTCCACTGCGGCTGCTTGCCGCAGGCAATGGACAAGCCCCACAACGTGGGCCACAAGAGCAGCAGGATGCCGATGGGCTTGTCGAGCCGCATCAGCTTTTCATACAGATCAAGGCGCGCCTTCAGGTCGTTCAGCGTCATAGCGGGGCCGGGTCGAAGTGGGCAGGTTTGATTTTGCCAAATTCTGCGCCGTGTTTGCGCATCGGTGTACTCACGGCCGGCAGAAATACCTCGGTAACGAGTATGGCCGAGTGCCCAAGTTCGAAGCGCGATCGCCTGGCCCACAAACGGTCGGGCAGGGGGCCGACGGCGGCGGTCGCTTCCACGTGTAGCGGGTGGTGAGGGCCGATATCGCGCACGGCCAAGTCGCTGCGCTGCACCTGCGGATTGGCGAACAAGGTGGCGCCGAGCGATTTCTCACCTTGCCGGCGCAGGCCGCGAAAGCCGTGGAACAGCGCAAAGCGTGGCATCACCGAATGCGCGTAGACCAGGGGTATGTCGCCGCTCATCAGGAGTACGTCGCGTACCACGGCCAACTGCCGATTCCCCATGCGTAGTGCACCCAGTTCGTCGTAGTGCGGTTGAAGCCAGGTCTGCCGCAGAAGGCGAACGTGAAAGTCCGGAAAGTGCGCGATCAGGCGCGCCGTTAGCGACGCAGTATCGGTCAGCCAGGGTTGTAGTGCGCGGGGTGCGCGCACGGCCGTGAAGTGCCAGTGTTGGCGTAAGTCGTGAGGCATGGCGTCGTTTCGCCGGGAAAGGCGCGATTATGCCAAAGCTGATGCCATCGGTGCGCTTTCCCATGTGCGCCGGCAGCTATGTCCTTGTTAGCATTCGCATTAGCAGATTTTATATAAGGTGGAACGCTTGCGCTGGATCAAGCGCCGTCGACTTCCACTTGGCTAGCATGCGCCCTGTACCAACGAAGACCGAGTAGGCGCCATGCTGCTAAGTACCGACATCCCCATCGAAAATCTCGTTTCGCGCACGTTGCTGACCTGTGCGCCGGACGCGCCGGTATGCGAGGTGGCGCGCATCATGGCCGCTAGGCCGTGCAGCGCCGCTGTCGTGTGCTCAGAGACCGGTGAGGTAGCCGGTATTTGGACGGAGGCTGACGCACTGGCCATCGACCTATGCCGGCAGGAATCGATCTTCCAGCCGATCAGCGCCGTGATGAGCAACCCCGTGTTGACGCTGCCCGGCGGCATTTCCATGGGCGAGGCTGCACACCGCTTCAAGGAACATGGCGTGCGCCACTTCCTCGTGCTCAATGGCGAGGGGCAGCCGATTGGCCTGCTGTCGCAGACCGACATCGTGCTGAACCAAGGTAGCGAATTCTTTCTCCGTCTGCGCAAGGTCGATTCCCTGTTGCGCGAGCAGCCGACCCGGCTGCAGGCGTCCTTGCCGTTGAGCGACGCCATTCGCGCGATGCAGCAGTCGCGGCGGGACGCGGTCATGGTCAACTACTCGGACGGCAGCCTTGGCATTCTTACCCAGCGCGATGTCGTGCGGTTGATCGCGGAACAAGCCAGTGACGGGTGCCTGGGCGATCATGCGAGCTACCCCCTGCGTTGCGTGCCGGCCGATCAGAGCCTGTATACCGTGCGCGACATCCTTGTGCGCGAGCGTATCCGCCATATTGGCGTCATTGACACGAACACGGGCGAGGTGGGTCTCGTCAGTTTTTCCGACATCCTGTCCAGCATCGAGTTCGAGTACGTGCAGCAGCTACAGGCAGCGCTGAAAGAACGCGACGACGCGTTGTGGTCCTCGCGCTACCACCTGCGGTTGGCCGATCGCGTATTGGAGTCCACGCTGGAAGGCGTGATGATTACAAACGCCCAGGGTGTGATCGAGCGGGTCAACCCCGCTTTCGAGCGACTTACCGGCTTCAACGCGGCCGACGCCATCGGCCAGCGCCCCAGCATACTTAAGTCCGGCAGGCAGGACGTCAGCTTCTACCAGTCGATGTGGACACAGCTGACCGAGCGCGGGCATTGGGAAGGGGAGATATGGAACCGCCGCGCCAGCGGTGAGTTGTACCTGCAGTCGCTCAATATCACGGGCATCCGCAACGACGCGGGCGAATTCGCCCACTATGCGGCCGTGTTCAGCGACGTGACCAAACGGCGCGAGGCGGAAGAGCGCCTCAGCTATCTCGCCAACCATGACGCGCTGACCGACCTGCCGAATCGTCATCTGCTGAACAATAAGCTAGTGAGTGCCTTGCTGCGCACCCAGCGCCATGGCCAGCGGCTGGCCGTACTGTTTGTCGACCTAGATCGCTTCAAGTTGGTGAACGACACCATGGGCCACGCGGTGGGCGACAAGCTGCTGGTGCAGGTGGCGATGCGCTTGCGCCAGGCAGTGCGGCGCACCGATACGGTCGCGCGCCTGGGTGGCGATGAGTTTACGGTGCTGCTGGAAGACGTAGGCGACTTGCATGAGATCAGCCAAGTAGCGCAAAAGATCGTCGAGCAACTTGGCGTGCCCTACGACATCGGCGGGCAGGTGGTTTACGTCACGACAAGCATCGGCATCAGCGTGGCGCCGGAAGACGGTGTGGATGCCAAGGCACTGCTGACCCAGGCTGATCGCGCCATGTACGAGGCGAAGGCGGCGGGCAAGAATGGGTTCCACTTCTACACACCCGATATGAACTTGGTAGCCAAGGAACGTTTGCAGCTCGAGGCCGATCTGCACTATGCGATCGACAACGAGGAACTGCGCCTGTACTACCAACCCAAAGTCGAGTTGGCAACAGGACGGATTGTGGGTATGGAAGCGCTGGTGCGCTGGGCGCATCCTGAACATGGGCTCTTGGGACCGGATCATTTCGTACCTTTGGCTGAGGAGTCCGCCCTGATCGTGTCGATGGGCGCCTGGGTGTTGGCCGAGGCATGCCGGCAAGGGCAGGACTGGCTGTTGCAGGGCCTGGATTTCGACCATATGGCGGTCAACGTTTCGCTACGCCAGTTACGGCACCATGGCTTTGTGGCGACGCTGGCCGAGGTGTTGGCGGAATCCGGATTCCCGCCGGCCAAGCTGCAATTGGAACTGACCGAAAGCCTGGCCATGGGGCAGGCCGATGAGGTGGAGGAGGTACTAGGTGAAGTGGCCGCCATGGGCGTTGGCCTGGCTATCGACGACTTCGGCGTCGGTTATGCCTCTTTCGCCAATCTCAAGCGGTTGCCTTTCGATACGCTCAAGATCGACCGCAGTCTCCTGCACGATATGGGCGACAAGAGCCGTGCCGTCTTGCGCGCCATCGTCGCCATGGCGCACGCGCTCGACATGACTGTCATCGTCGAAGGCGTGGAGACGACGGAGCAGGCAGGTCTCATGGTCGATATTGGCTGCAATCAAGCACAGGGCTGGTTGTTCGGGCGTGCCGTGCCGGCGCCTGCGCTGGCGCCGCTGCTCGATATCCCAGCGCCGGTAAGACTTGAGGCGTACAACCGTATTGCCTGGGCGGCGCGCATGGCCTAGCTTGTGTTACCAATTACTCGCCGTATTCACGTATTGCGCGTTTAGGGAACTTGCCTACAATCGATGGTCGTACCGCGCGAAACCGGCGCAGCGTGCAGGTACCGTGGAGGCAGGCGAGTGGCAGCGAACGAACAGTCGGCAGTTCCCGAAGCACAGGTAGCCCCGACTAATTTGAAGTATGCAGAACTGTGGCACGGTGCGCGCGATTCGCTGCCAATGCTCCTGGGGGCCGCGCCGTTCGGACTGATCTTCGGCACGCTGGCCTCGCCCAGTGGCTTATCCGCCTTCGGCGCCATGGGCATGTCCCTGTTCGTGTTCGCCGGTTCCTCGCAGTTCATCGCGCTATCGCTACTGGCCAGCGGTACGGGCCTCGCCGTGATCATCCTGACGACCTTTATCGTCAACCTGCGCCATGCCTTGTACGCGGCCAACTTGCTGCCTCATCTGAGCAGCCTGCCGCGCCGCTGGCGCATCATGCTCGCCTTCTGGCTCACCGACGAGACCTTTGCCGTAGTACAGCATCGCTACGGGCAAGCAGACGACTCTCCCTATAAACACTGGTATCAGCTGGGTTCCAGCCTGGCGATGTATGGCAACTGGCAGCTCTGGACCATTGCCGGCATCTTGCTGGGGCATGCCACGCCCATGCTGGAACACCTTGGACTGGAATTTGCGATGGCGGCCACATTTACCGGCATCGTCGTGCCGATGCTGAAGAGTCGACCCACCGTTGCCTCCGCGCTTGCCGCTGCCGCCGTGGCCTTGCTGGCTCGTGACATGCCCTACAAGCTCGGTCTGCTGCTGGCCGCTGTAGCCGGAGTGGTGGTCGGCGTTGGACTAGAGCGTCTGTCGAGAAAGGCGGCAGCATGAATCTGCATGAGCTGGCCGTGATCGGCGGCATGATGTTCGTGACCTTTGGCGTGCGCTACGTGTTGTTCGCCCTAGGCGAAAAAGTGTCCTTCCCGCCGCTGGTCCGCGATGCACTGCGCTATGTACCGATTGCCGTGTTGACCGCCATCGTCGTGCCCATGGTGTTGCTGCCGGATGGCAGGCACTGGAGTATCGATTGGCATAACGCCTGGCTAATCGGCGCTGCCACAAGCGGCCTGATCGCCTGGCTTCGTGGGCCCTTGCTTGCCGCCATTCTGGTCAGCATGGCCGTGTTCTTCGCCTGGCCGTATCTGATCGCCTGAGTGAGTGGCATGACAGCGAAGCGATTCTGGGACGACCCGTATCAGACTCATCTGCAAACGGTGGTGGCAACAGTGCAGGGTACCGACGTCACCTTACGGGAGACGATCTTCTACGCTCTGAGCGGCGGACAGGAGAGCGATGCAGGCACGATTGGCGGCCAGCCCGTGCTATCGGCGCACAAGCAGGGTCTAGATATTATCTACACACTGCCGGACGGGCACGGCGTGCGGGCTGGCGATGTGGTGGATGTCGACATCGATTGGGTACGCCGCTACCGCCTGATGCGGTTGCACTTTGCGGCCGAGGTGATACTAGAGCTGATGTACCGGCAGCACCCCAGCGTGGAAAAGGTAGGTGCCCATATCGCACAGGACAAGGCGCGTATCGACTTTGGCTGGGAGGGTAACATTTCGGCGGTGTTTCCGGCACTGACGACGGCCGCGAACGAACTGGTAGCGGCCGATCTGCCTATCATCAGCGCCTTCAGCGATGTGGTGAACCAGCGGCGCTATTGGGAGGTGGCCGACTTCGCCCATGTGCCCTGTGGCGGTACCCATCTCAAACACACGGGCGAGGTGGGTGAAATCAGCTTGAAGCGCAGAAATATCGGCAAGGGCAAGGAACGCATCGAAGTCTACGTTCCGTGATCCCGATGTTCAGGTAGTGCTCTTGGCCGGGAGAATCTCGAAGTCTTCCGTACGCGCCAGCTCGGCGAATATGTGCGCCAGGTTCTCGGGCGGCAGCGTGAGCTTGCGGGCCTTCAAGTCCAGCCAGGCACCGCTCACCTCATGCTTTGCAGCGAGCTTGCCGTCTTCCTTGTACACGTCGTGGTGGATGCGGAAGCGGCTGCAGCCATCGCCCAGACCCGCGATACGTACCTCGATGGTAAGGCGTTCGCTCATGCGCACTTCCTTGAAGTACTCCGTCCACTCGCTGAAGATCACGGGGCCGAAGGCCTGCGCCTGGAATTGCTCGAAACCGAAGCCTTGTGCCTTGAGCCATTCAATGCGGGCATGGGTGCAAAAATCGGCATAGGCACTGTGGCGAACGTGGTGATTTGCATCGCAATCTGCCCAGCGGACTTCAACTGTGTGGCGGAAGGTTTCCAAGATCGGCTCCGGCGGGTTATCTGAAAAGCAAGCGCTTGATTTACTGCGTGAGTATACGACAGCGCGAATTCGGTGCCAGCAATATATTGTGGGTCGATGAACAATCGCGCTGCCTGCCTTGTCCGATACGGGCTTCCTGCGGTAATTTTCTGCCACGCGGCAAGATATAAGAACGTATTCGAGAGGTGGGACATGAAGTTGCAGGCAAAGCGGGGCGTCGTCGAAATGGGCGTCTTGGCACGGCTGGCCCGTGGCGACGCGTATCAATACCAGATCGTCGCATGCCTTCTGAGCGGCATCGATATGGGCGAGGCAACTGTTTACCCGCTGCTGCGGCGCATGCGCAGCGAAGGCATGGTCAGCACCTATCTCGTCGAATATGAGTCGGGGCCGCCACGGAAATACTATCGGATTGAACCCAGGGGCAGCGACGTACTGGCGCAGATGCAGGCCGAGAAACGCAACCTGTTCAGCCAGATCGACAGCATCGTCGCAGGAGGTGCGGCATGAGCCGAGATCGCTTTCTGGAGGCGCTGCGCGACGAGCTGAAAGACGTGTCGCTAATGGAAACGAACGACATCATTGGCGACTACCGCGAATATTTCCGCGATGCACAGGAAGCGGGGCGGGCTGAGGATGAAGTGATACGGGCGCTTGGTTCACCCAGGCAGCTTGCCGCTGTGCTGAAGGGTAGCGAGGCCATTTCCTGGCGTCCGGCGCGGTCGGCGGCATCGGCCGACCCGGTCGCTCGGCGACTGGCAGCGATCATCGCCTTGTGCTTTCTGAATTTCATGATTGTGTTACCCGTATTTGCCGCGGCGCTCTCCCTGCTGATGGCATTGTTCGGTGGAGCAATGGTCGTCCTTGCCGCCGGTTGCGCCCTGTTGGCAAGTTCACTGCCCGGGCATGGCTTCTCCGGCTTCGTGAAGCTCGACATCATCGGCCAACCTATATCTAATCCGGCGGTGATAGCGTTGACCGGTGTCGCATTTCTGATCATTGGTTTTCTGTGGGGGCGCTTCGACAGTTGGCTGGCGCGCTGGTTTGGTAGCGAATTCATGCGTTACGTCCGCTTCAACATCCGTTTCGCTAGGGGAGGCAATTGAGTACAGCGGCATTCATCCGCCCCGGCTGCAACTGATTCCGCGATTCAAGCAATTTGTCGCAGGCACATCGCCGGCCGAATTCGTTCCGTGCACGATGCAGTCCATGGCAAGCACGCAATGCCAAAGGTAACTAGATCAGTGCATTTACAAGGAGCGAATCATGAAGACCTATCTCGACAATCTATTCGTTGCCGTTGTGTCTTTTGGCGTTGCAGTGACTTTCGTCGGTGCGGTTGCAAGCGACCTTGATGCGCCGAAGGGCGCACCGGCTGCGGACATCGTCGCCTGCTACCAGCTGCCGCACTCCGTCGAAGTCTGAGCGACGTAGTTCGCCAGGCACTTAAAATAAGTCCAATTGCCCGTCGAGCCGGATACGAGTGAACCGGCTGGAATCGAGGGCAACTGACACACCGTCCAGCCCAAGGCGTTGTTTAACCAAATGGTAGCGACGGCTAAGCAGCTCAGCGAATACACCTTCGCCGCGCATGCGCTTACCGAAAGTGGCGTCGTAGTCCTTGCCACCGCGCGACTGCCGCAGCACGCTGAGCACATGATCGCGCTTGAGCGGGTAGTGCGTAGCCAGCCATTGCTCGAATAACTCGGCGACCTCCAGCGGCAATCTGAGCAGCACATAGCCTGCCATCGTGGCGCCCGCATCCCGCGCGGCCAGCATGATGGCCTCCAGCTCGTGATCGTTCAGCGCTGGAATCATCGGTGCAGCCAACACGCCTACCGGGATGCCTGCATCGGTCAACCGCCGAATGGCTTCCAGCCGTCGCAATGGCTGGCTGGCTCGGGGTTCCAGACGGCGCGCCAGTTCGCGGTCCAAGGTCGTGACCGATACCATCACCTGTACCAGATTCTCGCTCGCCAGCGCCTGCAATAGGTCGATATCGCGCTCGATCAGCGCATTCTTGGTGATGACATAGGCCGGATGGTGCGTTTCGACCAGTACCTCCAGCAGCCCACGCGTCAATTTCAGCTCGCGCTCGGCCGGCTGGTAGCAGTCGGTATTGCTCCCCAGGCAAATTGGCGCGCATTCGTAGCTCGCGCGCGATAGCTCCGTGCGCAGCAGCGCTACTGCGTTTGGCTTGGCCACGATCTTGGTTTCGAAATCCAAGCCCGGCGAAAAACCCCAGTAGGCGTGGCTTGGCCGCGCATAGCAATACACGCAACCGTGCTCGCACCCCTGGTAGGGGTTGATGGACTGGGTGAAGCGGATATCGGGCGAGCTGTTGTAGCTGACGATGGATTTCGCCGGCTGAAGCATGATGGTCGTTTTCGGCCCAGTAGGCACATC
>JAFAKZ010000039.1 GCA_019234745.1 Burkholderiales bacterium | reverse complement strand
CGTCGATAGTCGCCATTCGCTGGGGCCGGATTCGATCAACGATATCCGCATCGCGACCAGTGCCGGTACGACGGTACCGCTATCGGCCGTCGCCCATGTAGAGGAACGCAACGGCACGCTGGCCGTGAACCACCTGGCCCAGTTCCCGTCGACCACCATCTCCTTCAACCTGGGCAAGGGTGCCTCGCTGGGTGACGCCGTGCAGGCTATCGATGCCGCCAAGGCCGACATCAACCTGCCGAGCGATATTATCACCAGCTACCAAGGTTCTGCGCTGGCCTTCAAGGCAGCGCTGTCCAACGAAGTCTGGCTGATCCTGGCCGCCGTCATCGTCATGTATATCGTGCTCGGCGTGCTGTATGAGAGCTACATCCACCCGATCACCATCCTGTCGACCCTACCCACGGCCGGTGTAGGCGCCTTGCTGGCGCTCATCGTGGCACGGCAGGACCTGAGCGTGATCGCCATCATCGGCATCATCCTCTTGATCGGTATCGTCAAGAAGAACGCCATCATGATGATCGACTTCGCGCTGGCAGCCGAACGCGAGCGTGGCCTGCCGCCGCGCGAGGCGATCTTTGAAGCGTGCAAGCTGCGCTTCCGTCCCATCCTGATGACGACCATGGCGGCCTTGCTGGGTGCGCTACCGCTGATGCTGAGCATCGGCGTGGGCGCTGAGCTGCGCCGTCCGCTGGGTATTTCCATGGTGGGCGGCCTGATCGTCAGCCAGGTACTGACACTCTTCACGACGCCCGTGATCTACCTGGCCTTCGACCGCCTGGCCCGCCACCTGCGCGCCCGGTCGGAACTACAGGACGCATAGTCATGAAGGCGATCCAGGGCATTTCGGACATCTTCATTCAGCGTCCCGTCGCCACGACGCTGCTGACGCTCGCGGTGATCTTCGCCGGCGTGCTGGGCTTCGGCCTGCTGCCCGTGGCGCCGCTGCCGCAGGTCGATATCCCGACGATCTCCGTCAACGCCAACCTGCCCGGCGCTAGCCCCGAGACCATGGCAGCCACCGTGGCGACGCCCTTGGAGCGTGCGCTGGGCCGGATCGCCGGCGTGACGGAAATGACCTCGGGTAGCAGCCTGGGCTCCACGCACGTCACCCTGCAGTTCGACGTGTCACGCGATGTGGACGGCGCAGCGCGCGACGTGCAGGCTGCCATCAATGCCTCGCGCAGCACCTTGCCCAGCAGCCTGCCGGGCAACCCGACCTATCGCAAGGTCAACCCGGCAAATGCGCCCATCATCATCATCGGCCTGACATCGGACGTGCTGTCGCCCGGCCAGATGTACGACACGGCGCAATCTGTGCTGGCGCAGCGCATCCTGCAGTTGCAGGGTGTGGGCGATGTGACGATCGGCGGTGGGGCGTTGCCGGCTGTGCGTGTGGAACTCGACCCTAACGCGGTGGCGCACCAGAACGTATCGCTCTCCAGCATCGCCACGGCCATCTCGAATGCCAACGTAGCCAGGCCCAAGGGTGCCATCGAGGCAGAGGGCCGCCACTGGCAAATCGACGCCAGCGACCAGGCGTCCAAGGCATCGCAATACATGCCGCTGATCGTGGGTTACCACGGCGGTGCGGCCGTACGGCTGCAGGACATCGCCGACGTGCAGGATTCCGTGGAGAACGTGCGCAATGCTGGTCGGGCCGATGCCAAGCCCGCCATCCTGCTGATCGTCACGCAGGCGCCCAACGCCAATATCATCGAGACCATCCAGCACGTGCGCGACGAGCTGCCCTTGCTGCAGTCGCTGATCCCATCGGCCATCAAGATGAAGGTGGTGATGGACCGCTCGCCCACCATCCGCGCTTCACTGCGCGACGTCGAGCGCTCTCTCGTCCTCGCCGTGGGTCTGGTGATCCTGGCCGTCTACCTGTTCCTGCGCCGTGCCCGCGCGACGCTCGTGCCCAGCGTGGCCGTGCCTGTCTCGCTGATTGGTACCTTCGGTGTCATGTACCTACTGGGCTTTAGCCTGAACAACCTGTCACTCATGGCGCTCACCATCGCCACGGGCTTCGTGGTGGACGATGCCATCGTGGTGCTTGAAAACATCGCGCGCCATGTGGAAGAGGGCATGGCGCCTATGGAAGCCGCCTTCAAGGGTGCACGCGAGGTCGGCTTTACCGTGCTGTCCATGAGCATTTCGCTGGTGGCCGTGTTCATCCCCTTCCTCTTCATGGGCGACGTGATCGGCCGCATGTTCCGTGAGTTCGCCGTCACGCTCACGGTCGCCATCCTGATCTCGCTGGTTGTATCGCTCACCACCACGCCCATGATGTGCTCGCGTCTCTTGCGTTCCGAAGAGGAGGAGCAGGGCAAGGAAGGCTGGCTGGTGCGCAAGTTCGGGGCGGCCTTGGAAGCGACGCAACGGGGTTATCTATCGTCGCTGCAATGGGCGCTGCGCCATTCACGCTTGATGGTGGCCGTGCTGTTTGGTGCGCTGTTCCTGAGTGGCTATCTGTTCGTCTCGCTGCCCAAGGGACTGTTCCCCGAGCAGGATACGGGCCGCGTCCAGGGCTTTATTACAGGCGATCAGGCGATTTCCTTCCAGGCCATGCGCGACAAATTGGACGACTTCATGCGCATTGTGATCTCCGACCCTGCCGTCGATACCGTGGCCGGCTTCACGGGTGGCGGCGACACGAATTCGGGCCGCATGTTCATCACGCTCAAGCCGCTATCTGAGCGCAAGATCAGCATGAAGGACTTGGTGGCACGATTGCGCAAGAAGCTCGACCGCGAGCCAGGTGCCAAGCTCTTCCTGAACCCCATGCAGGATGTACGCACGGGGGGCCGGCAGAGCAACGCAACCTACCAGTACACGCTGCAATCGGATGATTTGAACGCATTGCGCGTCTGGGCGCCCAAGCTGGAAGATGCATTGGCCAAGCAACCCGAGTTGGCCGATGTAAACTCTGACCAGGAGGACCAGGGCGTGGAAACGGCACTTGTCTACGACCGCGACACGATGGCGCGGCTGGGGCTCACCGCCAGCAATGTGGACAACGCGCTCTACGCCGCTTTCGGCCAGCGCCAGGTGTCGACCATCTATCGGCCGCTCAACCAGTATCACGTGATCGTCGAAGCGGCGCCGCAATTCACCCAGAGCCCGGAAACACTGCAGAAGCTCTTCGTCGTGAACCCGGCTGGCCAGGCCATTCCGCTTTCGGCCTTCGCCCACTGGGCGCCGGGCAACGCACCCTTGAGCGTGAACCACCAGGGCCAGTTCGCAGCAGCGACCATCTCCTTCAACCTGCCGAAGAACATGTCGCTGTCGGACGCCGACCGCATCATCGAGCGTACGCGCGTGTCCATCGGCATGCCCACCACGGTGCAGGGCAGCTTCCAGGGTACGGCCAAGACCTATAAGGATAACCAGAACAGCCAGCTGATCCTGATCATCACGGCTATCGTGGCCGTCTATATCGTGCTGGGCATCCTGTACGAGAGCTATATCCACCCCGTCACGATCCTCTCCACGCTGCCCTCGGCCGGTCTTGGCGCCTTGATGGCGCTCTGGGTGACGAATACGGAATTCAGCCAGGTGGCGCTGATCGGCATCCTGCTCCTGATCGGCATCGTAAAGAAGAACGCCATCATGCTGATCGACTTCGCATTGGACGCGGAGCGGCGCGAAGGCCTGAGTACGCACGACGCGATCCTCAAGGCCTGTGGCCTGCGCTTCCGACCCATCATGATGACGACCTTTGCCGCCATCTTCGGCGCCGTACCGCTGGCGCTCGGCCACGGCGATGGCGCGGAGCTGCGCCAGCCGCTGGGTATCGCCATTGTCGGCGGCCTCGTGATGAGCCAGTTGATGACGCTGTACACGACGCCCGTGATCTACCTATACCTCGATCGATTCAGCCTGTGGTGCGGCCGCCTATTGTCCGGTCGCTCGCATGCTGCAGGAATGGAAACACCATGAAATCGCGCTACGCACTGACCATCTTCAGCGCCACACTGCTGTCCGCTTGTGCGGTGGGGCCCGACTACCACCGGCCAGCGATCGATACGGCAAGCGTCTTCAAGGAAGCGCCGGAAGGCTGGAAGGCGGCACAACCTGCCGACGCCGCCAAGCGCGGCGAATGGTGGAAGGCATTTGGAGACCCGACGCTTGATGGGCTGGTCGACCAGTTGAATCAGAACAACCAAACAGTGGCTGTGGCCATCGCCAACTACCGCCAGGCGCGGGCCGCAGCCGCGCAGGCAAGGGCGAGCTTCTTCCCCAGCCTGTCTGCCTCGCTTGGTGCGACGAGAGGCCGAAGCAGCAGCGCGACCGCCGGCTTGACGCCGGTGAGCAATAGCAAGTCGGTAGGCCTCGATGCCGGATGGGAGCCGGACCTCTGGGGCGGCATCCGCCGTGCCAACGAAGAGAGCACGGCTAAGGCCGAATCGAGCGCGGCCAGCCTCGCACTGGCCCGCCTCACTGCACAGGCCGAGCTGGTGCAGGACTACCTGCAGCTCTACGTCGTGCACCGCCAGCACGAAATTACCAACGACTCGGTCCAGTCCTTCCAGAAGACGCTGCAGATCACGCGCAACCAGCTCGCCGTGGGCCTCGTGACGCCGGTAGACGTAGCGCAGGCAGAAGCACAGGTGAAGTCGGCGGAGGCGCAGCTGCTCGACTACGAGCTGTCTGAGCGGCAGTTGGAGCACGCCATCGCCATCTTGGTGGGCAAGCCGCCGGCGCTATTTAGCGTGACGCCGGCGAGCGTCCAGCCACAAATGCCGGACGTACCGGCCCAGACACCGTCGAGCCTGCTGGAGCGCCGCCCCGACATCGCCGCGGCCGAACGCAATATGGCTGCTGCCAATGCCCAGATCGGCGTAGCGCAGGCAGCCTTCTTCCCTGCGCTCACACTGTCGGCCACGGGCGGCAACATCGGCTCGCAGTTCAGCAGGGTGCTCAGCACGCCGCTGCGCAACTGGTCCGTTGGCGCCACTTTGGCCGAGACGCTGTTTGACGGCGGCGCCCGCATCGCTCAGAAGGACGCGGCAGTGGCTGCGTATGACGGCGCCGTCGCCCAATACCGCCAGACAGTGCTTGGCGGCCTGCAGGAGGTAGAGGACAACCTTGCTGCCATCAACCTGCTGGCCGACGAATATGCGCGCCAGAGCGAAGCGGTGACGGCGGCACGTGAAGCGGAACGGCTTTCCATCAACGAGTACAAGGCGGGCACCGTGGACTTCACAGTGGTTGTCACGAACCAGGCGTCACGCCACCAGGCGGAAATCTCGTCGCTGCAGATCATGGGTCGCCGCTACAGCACCTATGCGACCTTGGTGAAGGCGCTGGGTGGTGGCTGGGATGGCGATCTGAACCCGAAGCTGGCCGACGCGAAATGATGCGAACGGGGCTGACAGGCAAGCTCTTCCTTGCCTTGATTGCATCGTGCCTCCTGGTCATGTTCGGCACGCTGTTCGCCCTGCACGAGAACTTCCGCCACGGCTTCCTCGACTACGTGAAGCGCATCAACGAGACGCGCGTGGAGACGGTCGCGACCGCTATGTCGCGCTTCTATGTCGAGAAGGGTGGTTGGGACTTTATCCGCAAATCACCGGCGCCGAACGAATCGTGGTTCCTGTTGTTACGTGCCGTCGCTCCAGTGAGTGGCGAGCCGGAACCCTCGCACAGTGATAAACCGATGCCGCCTCCAGGCTTTCGTACGCACCTGTGGCTGCTGGATGAGCATCACCAAGTGCTGGCCGGGCTGGATAAGCCGCCGGCTGACGTGTTTACGCGCCCCATTACCGTGTCGGGCAAGGTGGTCGGCTGGATCGCCAGCACGCCGCCCACGACGATCACGCGTCAGGCCGATGTACGCTTTTTCGACGAGCAGGTACGTACGGCATGGCGTATCGCGGCGCTGGCATTGATCGTGGCTGCCATCGTAGCGGTGATGCTAGCGCGAAGCATGGTGGCGCCGCTCAAGCGTTTGGCTGAAACCACCCACCAGCTAGCGGCCGGTAATTTCCATGTACGTGTTCCCGTGGACTCACGCGACGAGATGGGCCAATTGGGCGAGGACTTCAACCGCCTGGCCCATGCGCTGGGCAAGAACGAACAGATGCGGCGTAACTTCGTGGCCGACGTGTCGCACGAGCTGCGTACGCCCTTGGCAATCCTGCGTGGCGAGCTGGAAGCCATCGAAGACGGTGTGCGTACGCTGACACCCAGCTCGCTCACTTCGCTGCAGACGGAAGTCGCCACTCTCACCAAGCTAGTCGACGACTTGCATCAGCTGTCGATGGCCGACATCGGCGCGTTGGCCTACCGCAAATCCGAGATCGATGTGGCTGAGGTGGTGCGCCGCTCGCTCGACGCCTTCCGCGAGCGCTTCGCTGACAAGGGTATCGATATCACGGTTAGCGCCGACCAACTCGCCATGATGTTCGGCGACCCGGACCGCCTTAACCAGCTGTTCAACAACCTGCTCGAGAACAGCTATCGCTATACGGACATGGGTGGGCGGCTCGATGTCACCTGTCGCCTCAATGGCCCCACCATCGTGCTGGACTTCCAGGACAGCGCGCCGGGTGTGCCGGAGAGCGAAGTCCCCTTCCTGTTTGACCGCTTCCGCCGCATGGAAAGCTCGCGAAACCGGGCATCCGGTGGCTCAGGTCTGGGCCTTGCCATCTGCAAGAGCATTGTGGAGGCGCATGACGGCCAGGTGGAAGCCAAGGCCTCGCCAACGGGTGGATTGTGGATGAGCGTACGCTTGCCGGGTTTGCCGGCCTGATGCAAATGGGAAGCTAGGGGGCACTATGTCGCATGTGCTGGTGGTGGAAGACGAACCCAAGCTAGGAAGCCTGCTGCTGGATTACCTGACCGCGGCCGGCCATGAGGCAACGCTGTTGGCGGACGGTTTATCGGTCGTACCTTGGGTACGCGAGCACGCGCCGTCCCTGATCCTGCTCGATCTGATGCTGCCGGGGAAAGACGGCCTCACCGTCTGCCGCGAATTGCGCGCGTTCTCGGACGTACCCATTGTCATCGTCACGGCACGTGTAGAGGAGGTGGATCGCCTGTTGGGTTTGGAGCTGGGGGCCGATGACTATATCTGCAAGCCGTTCAGTCCGCGCGAAGTGATGGCGCGCATCAAGGCTATCATGCGTCGCACCGGGCGCCGCGAAACGGCTTCAGAGAGTGGGCTGCACCTGGACGAGGCGCGCTGCCAGGTGTGCCTGGATGGCCGTTGCCTGGATGTGACGCCTATCGAACTGCGTCTCTTGAAGACGCTATCGTCCGCGCCTGGCAAGGTGTTCTCGCGCAACCAACTGCTGGACAATCTGTACGAAGACTACCGTGTAGTGACCGACCGCACGGTCGACACGCACGTGAAGAACCTGCGCCGCAAGCTGGAATCGATCAGCGCCGATGGCGATCTGATCCATTCCGTATACGGGGTGGGTTACAAGCTGGAACTTTGATATTCACGTGCTTCGTTCCAACTTGCCTGGTGAAATGATTCTATGAAGAGCGTGTTCATACTACTGGCAGCGGTGATCATGTTGACGCTTGCAGGTTGCGCTACCTGCACATCGACAAGCAATAGCGACCCCAATGTGGTCGCCCTACACAATTACGATTGCCATCACTAAGGCGTAGTACCCCGCCGCCCACCCGATGAAAGCGGGCAAGCGGCGGATATCCTTATAGCTTCGCGGCGTGCTCGCGCGTCGCGTGGAACGACACCTTGGGCCAGCGCTCCTCTGCCAGCTGCAGGTTCACGCGGTTCGGTGCGAGATAGGCAAGATTGTCGGCCGCATCACGCGACAGGTTGATGATCAGCGACTTTTCGAAATCGGCCAGCATGCGGTTGTCCTCGCAGCTCACCCAGCGCGCCGTGTAGATTGCGCAGTTCTCGAATATGGCGTCGACGCCATATTCGTTCTCCAGTCGGCTCTTCACCACTTCGAACTGCAGCACGCCAACGGCACCGATGATGAGATCGGCGCCCGATAGCGGCTTGAACACCTGTACTGCGCCTTCTTCGCCCAACTGTTGCAGTCCCTTTTGTAGCTGCTTGAGCTTGAGCGGATTGCGGATGCGCACGCTACGGAACAGCTCTGGTGCGAAGTAGGGGATGCCGGTGAAGGCCAGCTTTTCGCCCTCCGAGAAGCTATCGCCGATCTGGATATTGCCGTGATTCGGCACGCCGATAATGTCGCCGGCGTACGCTTCCTCGACCTGTTCGCGGCTGGAAGCCATAAAGGTCACCACCGAGTTCGCCGCCACGTCGCGTTCCAGGCGTAGATGCTTCATCCTCATGCCGCGCTCGAACTTACCGGAACAGACGCGCATGAAGGCGATGCGGTCACGGTGCTTCGGGTCCATATTGGCTTGAATCTTGAACACGAAGCCGGAGAACTTCTCCTCATCTGGCTTCACGTCACGCACGGTGGCGTCGCGATGCTGCGGCGCCGGCGCCCAGTCGATCAGCGCGTTCAGGATTTCGCGCACGCCGAAGTTGTTGATGGCGGAGCCGAAGAACACCGGGGTCAGCTCGCCAGCCAGGAATTCTTCCAGGTTCCACTCGTTGGACGCGCCCTTGACCAGCTCGATCTCCATCCGCAGCTGTTCCATTTCCAGCGGGAACAGCTCATCCAGACGCGGGTTGTCTATGCCTTGGATCACTTCGATGTCGGAGACCAGCTTTTCCGTGCCGGCCTCGAACAGGATCACCGCGTCGTTCAGCAGGCTGTACACGCCGCGGAAGGTCTTGCCCATGCCGATCGGCCAGGTGATCGGCGAGCAGCGGATCTTGAGCACGTTTTCCACTTCGTCCAGCAGCTCCAGGCTGTCGCGGACTTCGCGGTCGCACTTGTTCATGAAGGTGACGATGGGCGTGCTGCGCAGGCGGCAGACATTGAGCAGCTTGATGGTCTGCTCTTCCACGCCCTTGGCGGCGTCGATCACCATCAGCGCGCTGTCGACCGCGGTCAGCACGCGGTAGGTGTCCTCGGAGAAGTCCTGGTGGCCTGGGGTGTCCAGCAGGTTGACGGTATGGTCGCGATAGTCGAACTGCATCACTGACGAGGCGACCGAAATGCCGCGCTGCTTTTCGATTTCCATCCAGTCCGACGTGGCAAACTTGCCGCCTTTTTTGCCCTTCACCGTGCCCGCCATCTGAATGGCGCCGGAGAACAGCAGCAGCTTTTCCGTCAGCGTGGTTTTGCCCGCGTCGGGGTGGGAGATGATGGCGAAGGTGCGGCGCTTGGCCGCCTCCGCCGCGATCGCGGAGGAAGTCATCCCTCCATTTTAATTTACTTCGGCAGGCCGACGGGGGTGCGGCGCGGGCGCATGAGCCTGCGGGCCGCGAG